>CAZNLC010000026.1:0-2540 GCA_964573865.1 uncultured Methanosarcinales archaeon
GAGCGAAGCTCCAAAGATCACTCTGATAGATGCTCCTGATGTTTACAATAAGGATTCTGATGGAAAATTTAGGAATAGGGTCTTAGTAGTTACTGATAAGGATGCTGTTTGTAAGTACGATGAGGAAGATGTTCCATTCAATGAGATGCTTCATTACTTCAAGAATGGGAATTTTAATATTGAGGATTCTAAACTATACGGCACATATTCAAAGAATCATCGTGAGCTTTTTGAAAATCTTCAAGACCAACACATTTACAAGTATTATGTTTCTTGTATGGGCTTGTCAGGTTTGATGTCTAAAACAGCGAGTTTTGATTTTGAGGTTAACACACTTGCAGAGCCTAAAATAGAGGTTTTGAGTCCAGCTCGTTACTTGAATTCAAGAAGCGTTTTGTTCAAGTTAAGAACCAACAAGTATGCCCAATGTTTTTTCGCAAACACATCTGATTTTAGTAATAGGATTGCTATGGATTCAAGTAACGCTTTAATCCATAACTACACAAAAATTTTTACTATTGGAACGCACAACGCTTATTTCTTGTGCTTATTTTATGGTGGAACTTCCATTAATAAAAAGATTACTTTTACAATAGATACCACTCCTCCATCTATTTACTATGTTAACGATTCTACAAATTATGATGACCCTGAACAAACAGGTTCTACATCTGAATTGAGGTTTAAAGTAAATGCTGAGGACAACGAGTCTGGAATTTCAAAGGTTATATACTCTTTGTGGCAAAACTCCACTAATGAATCTGAAGAACCAGAGAAGGTTTTGGATTGGACAACTGTGAATTTTGTAAAATCTTGGATTAGGGTTAGGAATCTTGAGCTTGAGAATAACACACATTATTTTTTCAAGGTTAAGGTTGTTAACGGTGCAGGTTTGAACTCCGAAGTTGTTGAGAGTGATGGTGTTTTAGTTAATAAGAGCCAACAACCACCAATCGATTTGTGTAATAATTATGTTTTTAATCCTGAGAATAACGAAACTGATGTTGATTGTGGAGGTCCTTGTAGTCCTTGCACTTACGGAAAGAATTGTAAGAATGACAGTGATTGTTTAACTGGTTATTGTAATAGTTTGGGGAAGTGTGATTTTAGGAAGAACGAGAGTAATCATTGCAAGAATGGTAAGAAAGATGAGGATGAGACTGATGTTGATTGTGGAGGTTCTTGCGAGCCTTGCTCTGAAGGTGATTCTTGCGAGAGGAATCGTGATTGTG
Organism: uncultured Methanosarcinales archaeon; assembly: GCA_964573865.1. Classification (GTDB taxonomy): domain Archaea; phylum Nanobdellota; class Nanobdellia; order Woesearchaeales; family WAPY01; genus CAZNLC01. The sequence goes on from CAZNLC010000026.1 coordinate 1,233, forward strand.
AGTCAGGCTTAGAGTGTATTGGAGGAGAGTGTAAGAAACAAGTGTGTGACAGGAGTGTTGATGAGGATTGTGACAGTATTGAAGATGATTTTGATGTTTGTCCTGACACCCCTGAGGGCGAGGTTGTTGATGAGAATGGTTGTTCAGAATCACAGCTTGAGGAGAAGGATAAAAACAAGGAAAAGGTTAAGGATAATGATAAGGATGATGATGGTATGGATGATGATTGGGAGCTTGAGCATGATTTAGATCCAACTGACCCTTACGATGCTGAAGAGGACCCTGACCATGATGATTTGACAAATCTTCAAGAGTTTAATGAGGGAACTGACCCTCACAAACCAGATAATCCTTATGCTAAGAAGAAAGGTGGTTTCCCAATCTTGTTATTATTGTTACTCTTATTACTAGTTGGAGGACTTGTTGGTTTCTTATTGTATTCTCAGATGAAAAAATCTAAAAAATCCGCAAAGCTCGTTAAGAAACCTCCAGAGCTCGGCAAGGTTGGTGTTAAGTCTAAAGAACAGATTTCAACCAGTGCAGAACCTCTTACAGCTCTGAAGAAAAAGAGCGGTTCTAAACAAATTCAAGTTCCTAACTACAAACAAACACCACAATTAACTCCTGAACAAATAGCTAAGATTAGGGAAAGGGCGAGGTTGGCTGAGAAAAAACGTATTTTTGAGGAGTTTGAACAGAAGCATGAGAAACAGAAAAAGCATAAAGAGACTACTCATAAACAAGGAACTCATGAGCAAGAATCTATAATTAAATCTAAAACTCCAACACCAGAGCATGGAATACTTGAAATTGAGATTCCAGAGGAGTTAGGGAAGAAAAAATCACTAAGCTCATTAGAAGAGGAAGATGTATTTAAGAGGCTTGAAAAGCTTGGTGAGCGTGTTAAGGGGAAAAACATTGATGAGGAATTGAAGAAGCTTACTAAAGGGAAAAAGAATGTTTACAGTAGGTTGGAAAAACTCATTCGTGAGAAAAAATTGAGTGGTAAGAAAACTAAGAAGTCAAAGAAGAAATAGCAGAAAGGATATGATTTTTCACTGAATTTTTAACTTAATCTTTTAGGATGTAGAATGACAAGAGTAAGATTTCTAAGGAAAAAAGGTTTTTTTAAGAGAGGTATTCTGGAGAGTCAAATGACTTGGATATTCATACTGTTAGCAGGTTCTTTAATACTCCTTGTTTTTTACAAGGTTTCACTAAATCAAAGACAAGTTTCAGAGTTGAGGATTAACGCTATGGTTTATTCAAAGTTAAAAACAGCCATAACAACATTTTCTACTGGAGCAC
>CAZNLC010000026.1:2550-7589 GCA_964573865.1 uncultured Methanosarcinales archaeon
TCAGCGACCAATATTTAGAATTTAATTCATTTAATTGGTCTTTTGGAGATACTCTCCCAAATACCAGTTATTTGGTAACTACAGATGAGACAATTTTTGTTACAAAGACAGAGATTGAAACAGCAGGTTCAATATTTAAGAATACTTGTAATGGTTTAGTAGTTTCTAATAGCCCTCCTATAAAATTAAACATTTTTAGTTTTGAAGAGCTTAATCCTAAGCTGCAAAAACTTTATGTTGCTTCAATACCTTGGATTTTTCCATTTAATATTGATAACTTGATATTCTTGTTCGAACCAGAGACAGTGTTTGTTATTGTCAACAGTGATTTTCCAGAGATAACAAGTACAATTGAGGATTCGCTTCCAGAGGGTTTAAAGATTGAGGAAGAGAGCAGCTTTGTTGACGCTTTGAATGTTAAACATTATGGGAAACTAAGAATAGTCATGATTGGTGATTTAGAACCACAACAGAGGATCAGTATAAAGGATGATGTTTCAGTGCTTGTTGTTAAGCCATCCTCAAACATTGATTTTGGAGAATTACACTTTTATCATTATAAGAATCACGAGCTTAAAGATGAAGGTGTTTCTTATTATCTTGGTTTTCCAACATTGATTGCAGCAATGAATTCTAACAAGGAAATATATGATTGTAACTTTAAGAACCTACTAAAAAAGTTGTATTATTCAACATTAATCTACGAGAAGAGAGCAGATATCATTCCAAAAAATCCTTTGCCAAGAGCTTGTAAGAATGCACTTTCATACGCTAAATCAAAACTAGGTGAGACAGCTGAAAAACTTGACACTATGCTTAGTTCAGATGAGCTTGAAAAGAATGATTTAAACGATTTGTATGATTTACTGATTGATATAAAAAATGTGGATTATAAACTCGTGCTTAACTCTTGCCCTGAAATCTACTGAGGAAAAATATTAGGAATAGAGGTTGTTATGATGAAGAAAGGAGCTGTTAAGATGATGGAAACAATCATGATTATCTTTGTCTTCTTCATGATGTTTATGATAGGAATTATTGGTTACACAAGATTTCAACAATCAAGTATAGAAGCACAAGTTAGAGAATCAAGTTTTTTTAGAGCTGTTGATGTTTCAGAACTAGTGACAATGCCAGAGCTCAGGTGTAGTGATTATTCAACACTCAACTGTATAGATTACTACAAGGCAAAAGCATTTTCAAGTGTTATTTCTAATGATGAAAATGCAGAGCTCTACTACTCTGACAAGTTTGGTTTTTCTAAAATACTTATAAATATAGTATATCCAAAGAAGGATGAGATAGTTATATATTCAAAAGTTCCCAAGCGTTACTCAACAGCTCCAACATTTAAGATTCCAATAAATGTTCATGATGTTGTGAGTGATACCTACTCATTCGCGATATTAGAAGTTAAGGTTTATTCGTAAAAATGAAAAATAGGAAAGCACAGGTCGAAATTGTTGGAATTGCAATTGTTTTAGTCATTGTAATACTTGGAGCTTTGTTCCTATTTGGTATGAGTACGAAAACAAGCAACGGCCCAACTGTTAAGCAAGAGCTTAAAAAGAGTAAATTGGGTCCTAATTTTTTGAATGCGATGCTGAAGACAACAACCCCTTGCAATTCTTATTCAGTCAAGGAACTATTCAATGATTGTTTTACAAAAAGGTTGATAACTTGCTCTTCACAAACTTCCTCACGGACTAAAACCTACAACTCCTGTAATTACTTAACTGATGTTGTTCTGGTTGGAATATTCAATTTTCTTGATGAGGAAGGAGAGTATTATGATTTCAAGGTTTACTTGGATGGTGAAGCACAAGGTGATTTTGAGAAAAAGTCAAAGCTGAGCAACAAGCTCTGTGCTGGAACAAAGAAAAGCGTTATTTACTTAACAACAACAGACCACGATTCTTTAAAGTTAGAGCTGACACTTTGCACTTGAATTTTATTTTTTGTTTTGTTTAGTTTGAAAATATAGAAAAGTTTATATATTGAATTATTGTATTTTAACCTGTAGTAAAATAATTAGGATTTACGAAATTAAATGTTAAAAGAGGTGTTATAATGAGAATGAATAAGTTGGGAGCTGAGCTTTCTGTCAATGTTATTATAATAGCAATTATTGCATTGGTTGTTCTAGTGGTCTTATTTGCTGTGTTTACAGGAAGGATGGCAATTTGGAATAAGGGGGTTAACGCACTTCAAAAACAGTGTCCAGATGGAAGGATTGTTGATAAAGTGAGTGACTGTAATGGTTTAGCGACTCCAATAACATATAAGGATTCTTCTGGTAACATAGTGACAAAGTACTGTTGTACAAAGTGATGATTTTTTATTTAAGGTAATTTTTCTTTAATTTTATTTTGAATTCTTGAAATTCCTTTTTCAAAAGAATTTTAAACTTTGTTTCATTATTTCTCAGCATGAAGCCTCACAAGAGGAAACCGTTGGAGCAACGCAAGATCGCAATTCGAAGGATAAGGCAACTCTTTGAACAAGCAGAGGTTGCTTTTAAGGAAGACCCTAATTTATCGAACAGGTATGTTTATCTTGCAAGAAAGATTGCTATGAAGTACAAGGTTAAGATTCCAAGGGAGTTGAAGAGGAGGTTTTGTAAGCATTGCCATGTTTTTCTTGTCCCTGGAGTGAATTGTAGGGTTAGGCTTCAGGGTAGTAAGGTGGTTTACTATTGTTTTAATTGTAAACATTACATGAGATTTCCTTACATAAGGGAAATAAAGGAAAAGAGGAGGTCAAAAAGTAAGGGTGGATAAGAATGATCCTGTTTGTCGTGTTTGAATTTTTGTTGAATTTTGTTATATGGCGTTATAGATAAGCTTATAAAAAACAATTGCTTACTTTTCTTACAATGGTTGTTAAGCACAATTTTGTTAAACACTTACCTTGGAGTGTGAAGTATAAACCTAAACTCAATGAGTTTTATGACCAAGAAGAAGCTGTTGAGAGAGTTAAGGATTTTGTAAGGAATTTTAAAAGGAGTAAAAAGAAGGCTCTCATACTTTTTGGACCTTCAGGTTGTGGAAAAACCTCTCTAGTTTATGCGATTGCAGAGCAATTCTCAATGGAAATTATTGAGTTAAACGCTTCTGATTTTCGCGATAAAGAGAATATAAACCGTATTGTTGGAAATGCTTTGAAACAAAGTTCATTGTTTGGAAAACAAAAAATTCTACTCATCGACGAACTCGAAGGCATAGTGGGAAGGAAGGACTATGGTGGTTTAAACGCGCTCAGTAATCTAATCAAAGAGGCAAACTACCCCATAATCATGACTGCTAACTTCTTGGAATCACACAAGGATATGCCTTGGGACCCGAAGTTCAATAGTCTTAGGAGGAACAGTTTACTCGTGAAAATGAAAAAACTTTCTTACAGGGCTATCTTCAAAATTCTCAAAAATATTGCTGAGAAAGAAAAGATTGTTGTTGATGATAACTTTCTGTTATCATTTTCCACAAGATACGATGGGGATGCAAGAGCGGCTGTGAATGATTTTCAAGTTCTTGCAAGTGCTAGCATGTTAAGTAAAGAGTTCTTAAATTATTTAGACTACAGGAACAGGGAATCTTCTATCAAGAACGCTTTGACAGCAATCTTCAAAACTCAGGATTTGAAAACAGCCTTGAATTCCTTTGATTCTTCTAATGTGGATATTGATGAGCAATTCTTATGGATTGATGAGAATCTACCTTTAGAGTACACTTCTCCAAAGGATTTGGCAAGTGCCTATGAGGTTTTGTCAAGAGCCGATGTTTTGCGTGGAAGGATTGTTAAACGTCAATACTGGCGTTTTCTCAATGTGATAAGTATACTTTTAACAGCTGGAATCTCACTGTCAAAAGAAACAAGGACAAAGGGATTAGTTAACTACAAGGTTCCAAGTAGGAAATTAAAGGTTTGGATTTCAAAGAACAGGATGCTCAAGAAGAGGTCAATAGCGAAGAAGATAGCGTTGAAAACACACACTTCTTTAAAGGAAAGTTTGAAAAACATCTATTTTTTTAAATTGATGTTTAGGAACGAAATATTGTCAAAGAGATTAGTTGAAGAGTTAGAACTTGAGCCTGAAGAGGAAGTTTGGATTAAAAACCATTAAAATTTTTGCTGGGAACATTCTAAATTAAAAAATTTTATAAAGTTATTAACACTTCAAGTATTCATGCAAAACTCTAATAAATCTGTTGATAATGAAAAAAAACCAAGTATAGAAGAAATTTACACTTTTTGTAAGAGAAAAGGGTTTGTTTTCAAAACATCAGAAATATATGGAGGAATAGCTGGTTTTTTTGATTACGGTCCATTAGGTGCTGAGTTAAAAAACAACATAAAAAACTTGTGGTGGAAAACTCATGTTAGGTCAAGGTCTGATGTTGTTGGTATAAATGGCTCAATCATAACACACCCTAAGGTTTGGGTCGCTTCTGGTCACACAAAAAAATTTTCAGATGTAATAGTTCAATGCACTTCTTGCAAACAAAGATTTAGAGCAGACCAATTAGTGGAAGAAAAAACTGGTTTGAATGTTGATGGTTATCCTGCTGAGAAAATACACGAAATAATATTGAAAGAGAAGATAAGGTGTCCAAGGTGCGGCGGCAAACTTTCCAAACCAATGGATTTTAATCTTATGTTTAAGACATATGTAGGACCTTCGCAAACACAAGAATCTATTGCTTATTTGAGACCAGAAACAGCACAATTGATATTTTCTAATTTTAAACTTGTGTTAGAAACATCGAGGCAAAAACTACCTTTTGGCATTGCTCAGATTGGAAAGGCTTTTAGGAATGAGATAAGTCCAAGAAACTTTTTATTTAGGTGTAGGGAGTTTGAACAAGCAGAGATCGAGTATTTTGTGAACAAAAATGAGATTGAAGATTGTCCTTATTTTGAAGAGTTCAGTGATTACAAGTTATTGTTATTGAGCTCTGAAGACCAACAATCTGGGAAGGATGCGAAGATTGTTAATCTTGGAAAAGCTGTTGATAAAAATATAATAGCTTCAAAGTGGT
>CAZNLC010000027.1:0-7565 GCA_964573865.1 uncultured Methanosarcinales archaeon
AGGGCATATAGAAGATATAAAAAAGCATACGAGAGTGTAGATGATTTACAATAAATTGGACCACAATAAGTAGTGATTAACAACAAAAACAAAATAATAGAAATAATAAAAATAAGAAGGAAAACAATAATAAAAGATGATAAAATATTTATTATAACAAAACTCAGTGCTTAGTGCGTAATAAAACTTGCTGGAATTATCATCCAAAGGGGTTAAAAAATGATGATAAAACCACTTGCCTTTGACAGTTTCTCTGTTAGGAGCATGGCAACATCAGTTGTTGCTGGAAAACACAAGGTTGTAATAGACCCAGGTATAGCATTAGGTCCTCAAAGGTTTGGACTTGAACCAAGCGATTTAGAGTACAAAGCACTTGAGGATGGAGAGAGAATCATAAAATCAGAGTTGAGGGATGCAGATATAGTAACAATATCACACTATCACTTTGACCACCATCCATTTTACGATGATGAATCTTTCAATAGAATAGCTTATAAGGATAAAACACTCATTGTAAAGGATTCAAAAACAAAAATAAACCTCTCACAGAAGAAGAGGGCCTTTGTGTTTGAGAAGATAGCTTCAAAACTCGCTTCTAAAATTCTAAAAGGTGACTCCAAAGAATTTAATTTCGACAGCTTAAACATAAAATGCTCAAAGCCTGTATTTCATGGTTCAACATCAAAGCTTGGTTATGTAATTATGGTAAAGCTAAGTTACAAGAATGACTCCTTGATGCACTGTTCTGACATTCAAGGTCCGATTGTAGAAGAAACAGCAAGAGTCATAATAAAAGAAAACCCACGGACACTCATAATAGGAGGGCCTCCAACATACTTGCTTGGTTTTAGGATGTCATACAAAGACCTTGAAAGAGCGAAAAATAATGTTTTGAGAATTATCACAAAAACAAATGTTAAAGATGTTATAATAGACCATCATCTCCTAAGAGATTTGAAATTTAGGGAGAGGTTCAATATTTATGAGAAAGCAAAACAACTCGGTTGTGAATTAAAAACAGCAGCTGAATTTTTAGGAATTGAAAATAAACAGTTGGAAGCGAGGAGAAGAGAACTCTCTAAGTAAGACAAATGAGATAAGTGGGATTTCTTGGGATTCCTCAATATTTTAAATATTTCTTTTCAATTTCTTTTCAAATACTTTGTCAGATGTTTCTTGAATCACATATAGAAAAATATTTAATCAAGAGCATAATTAAAATTACTATGCAGGAATTTATTGATAGAATAACAGAAGTGCTTGTAAAAGAGCTGAAGTTGAAGACCGCAACTCATAAACTTACTTTTGATAAAATGATAACACAACCAAGAGAAGAGTTCGGAGACCTCACAGTTAACTGTTTAATGTTGAACTCAATAATAAAATCAGATTTGAAAAGATTAACAGAACTAATTTCTAAGCTCTTGAAAGAACTTAAATTTGTGGATAAAGTTGAAGTAATCAATGGCTATGTTAACATCTACTTAAAACCAGAATACATTGCAGATTCCACACTCAAAAGAGTTTTGGATGAAAGATTCACACTCAAAAACCCTGATAATGCCAACAAAAAAATTTTGATAGAGCATACATCAATAAACCCGTCCGGACCAGTGAATGTTGGAAGAATAAGGAATTCTTTTATTGGGGATACATTGGTAAGGATTTACAAAGAATTAGGTTTCAATGTTAGGACACACTACTATGTGAACGATGTTGGGAAGCAAGTTGCAATAATAACATGGGCAAAACAATCTGGAATAAGAGAAGACGAGGGATTGAAAGAGAGATTTGAAAAATATGCTCATAGACCAGATTTCAAAACAATGTTCATTTATGTTCCTGCAAATAAGAGAGTTCAAGAAGATAAGAAATCAATGCAAGAGATTCATAAGATTCTTGAAAAGTGCGAGTCAGGTGACGAAGAATCTCTTAACATGCTAAGAGAAACAGCAGAGTACTGCTTAGAAGGGCAGAAGAAAACATTAGAGAGATTTGGAATAAAATTTGATAGTTTTGACTTCGAAAGCGATTTTTTGAAAAGCGGCGACACTCAAAGGTGTATTGAAAGGTTAAAAAAACTCCCAGAACATGTTGTTATTGATGGAAACCACGCCTTAAATCTTGAAAAATATGGTTATAAAAGCAGATTTGGCGGTGTTGTCTTCCAAAGAAAAAACAAAACATCTGTTTATGTTAGTAGAGATGTAGCTTATCATATATGGAAGAAGAAACGAGCTGATAAACTGATAAATGTTCTTGGAGAGGACCACAAAGTAGAGTTCAAGGTTTTAAAACAGATACTAAAACTATTGGATGTTATAAAGAATGATGATGAGTTAGAAGTTGTTCACTTCGCATTTGTTAATTTGAAAGAAGGAAAACTATCAACAAGAGCAGGAAGAATAGTGCCTGTTGATGAAGTTCTTGATATTGGCATAGAAAAAGTGAAGGAGATTATGAGTGAAAGAATAACAAACTATGGAAAAAAACATTCTGAGGTTATAGCTGAGAAAATAGCTGCTTCAGCAATAAGATACTTTGAATTAAGAGTAGCCCCTCAAAAACAAATAATCTTTGATTGGAATTCGGCATTGAACTTTGAAGGACAAACCTCTCCTTACATACAATACGCTCTGGTCAGAGCGAAGAAGATAATTAAAAAATCAGGAATAAAAGAAGATGAAATAGTAAAGAACAAGGATAAAATAGATTTCTCACTCTTAAAATCAAAAGAGGAAAAAGAATTAATTAAGAAGATTTCAGTATTCAAAAGTATTGTTGAACAATCAGCAGTTAAAAAAGCACCTCACATAATAGCAAACTACTCTTATGAATTGTGTGATTTATTCAGTAAGTTTTATGAAAAACAAAGAGTGATAAGTGAAGTTGAAAGCTTAAAGAAAGCGAGGTTAGCAGTGATTATCGCTTTCAAAAAAGTAATAAGCAAAGCAATGAAATTATTGGGAATAGAAGAATTGGATGAAATGTAAGATTTAATGTGGATAAAATAGTTTTAAAAGCCCTCCTTATCTCTTCATTATTTCCAGTCAACAACGACATCATCAGTTCTTTCATAGGGTTTTATCACAACATCAACCACCTTATCATGAGAATCCACATAAGAATACTTCTTTGGATTAGCAGCAAACATCTTAGCACCGAGCCAAGCAATCATAACCCCATTATCAGTTAATAAAGAGTTTTCAGGGATGAAAACCTTCAACTTATTCTCAGCAGCCATTGTTTTAATCATTTCTTTCAAGCGAGTGTTGCAACCAACACCTCCACCTAGTAAGACCTCTTTCTTATCACAATGGAAAACAGCCCTTTCAGTGACTTCTAACAACATTGAAAAAACAGTCTCTTGAACTGAAAAACACAAATCCTCAATACTATAATCAACCTTATTATCCCTAATGAGTTTAATCTTATTCTTCAAATTGGTTAGTAAACCGCTCACACTAATATCCATGCCCTTGACAACATAAGGTAGTTCAACAAACTTTTTACCTTTCAAAGCAAACTTTTCAATCTTAGGACCGCCCGGGAAACCAATGCCCAACTCACGAGCGAAAGCGTCCAGAAAATTACCAACTCCCATATCCAAAGTTTCTCCAAAAATCCTATACTTACCCGCTTCATAAGCAATAACCTGAGTGTTAGCACCAGACACATACAACAGTATAGGGTCTTTAACGTCACTAACCAATGAACCAACTTCCAAGTGAGCTATACAATGGTTTACACCAACGAGAGGCTTTTTCAACTTGAAAGATAAAGAAGCAGCGAACCTTGCACCTGCCCTCAAACAAGGACCTAAACCAGGACCTTGGGAAAAGGCAACAACATCAACATCTTGTAGTTTAATACCTGCTTTGTTAATTGCTCTCTCTAAAACCTCATCCTTAACAATCTCATGATGCTTAGCTGCTTCAACAGGAATAATACCTCCAGACTCTGTTTTGTAAGAATCCTTAACATTAGCTAAGATTTCACCATCCAAAACTCTTCTGCCACCTTCCTTATTGTTAATCCTAATAATTCCAATTCCGAAAGTGTGAGCAGTTGTTTCAACACCTAAAACTATCATGTGAGAACAACAATAACAACTAATTTAAAAATATTATCATGGAAAAGTTGCACTCGATACAAAAACATTGGAACTTGTTAAGAGCAACAAATTTATAAACAAAACAAGATTATTCATAAGATATGTGGAATGTCAAGTTGTTGAAAAAGGGTGTAAAGTTAAAAAATCCTATCTTAATAGAAGGCTTACCAGGAATTGGTAATGTTGCAAAAATAAGCGTTGATTTCTTAGTAGAAGAACTAAAAGCAAAACCATTGTATGAACTATCCTCAAAAACAATGCCGGCTTCAGTTTTTGTTCAGGAGAATAATCTTGTGGAGCTACCCCACATATACTTATACTACAAAAAAATGCCAAAGAACGATTTGCTCTTGTTAGGAGGGGATGTTCAACCTTTAGAAAATGTTCCAGCTTATGAATTTGCAGAAGTAGTAATTCAATTATTTAAAAAAATGAACGGGAAGTTAATCATAACACTTGGTGGTATTGGACTTTCAACAATTCCAAAAGAACCAAAAGTTTACTGCACAGGAAATTCAAAAAAAGCAGTTTCAGAGTTTGTAAAAAACACAAGTGTCAGCACAAAACTATTTGGCGTTGTAGGGCCCATAATTGGAGCTGCAGGATTGTTACTCGGAATAGCTAAGGAGAATAAAATTCCAGCTGTGTCCTTACTTGCCGAAACATTTGCTCACCCAATGTTCATTGGAATAAAATCAAGTAGGGAAATAATAAAGATTCTAAACAAAAAACTTAATTTGAAAATTAATATCAAAAAAATTGACAAGCAGGTTGAAAGCTTTGAGAAAGCGATAACCAGCACTAAGCAACCAAAGTTAAAACCCATAAAATCAAAGTCATCAGAAGAACTCAATTATATTGGTTGAGAACATCAATTAAAGCTCGCATTCAAGCTATAGACTCAAGATTTCGTTCTTAGAAACTTTATAGAAAATTTTTTATACTAAAAAGAGTTGCGAGAGTTTACTATGGAAACAGATAATAAAGAAGAAGCGAAAGATGAGATAAACCTTGGCGGAAACATAACACTGTCAGGTTTTAAAGAACTTGACAAGACAACAATGGTCGTTGTTAAGAAGATAGTAGGGAGCCGCACGAAGAAAATTACAGATTCCTATGAGAACTTTGAGAATATAACAGTGAAACTGAAGCAAATGCATGGTGATAAAAAAACAGAGAAAGGACTCTTTGAAATACGCATTAGAGTTGTTCTGGGTGGAAAACAAACAGTCTCAGAAGCTACAGGAAGAAATCTCTTCTTTGTTCTAGCAGAGGCCTTCAGCAAACTTGAAAAACAACTACAAAAATAATCAGAAGAACAAGCCAACACACAATAAAAAGAGAGGTTTAAATGCGTGAAAAAAATAATGGAGAGCTTATTACAATTCTAGTACTAAGCGTTTTTTTCCTGTTAATCCTTCTTATAACATCAAGAGCTGAGGATAACATAGCAAATACAACACAAAACCTTACAAACTCAACAGACTATAATTACACAAGCAACTACACCAACCAAGATAATAATTGTGATACTGATTATAACTCCAGCAATACAACTAATCAAACTACAAACCAAACAAACAGTACTAACGAGGAAGCTAATGACATGGGAGAAGTCACACTGTTGGAACTAAAGATCTTTGGCATAGTCTACTATGAAAACATTAGCAACAAGCTTGACAACATAGTAATAAAACTATTCAACATATCAGAAACAACTCCCTTAGCAACTACGAATTCTACAATAAATGGTTATTATGAGTTAAAAGCCAATGTAAGCACAAACTTTACCAACACAACAGAAAATACTACATTGAGATTCGTCCTTAAAGTTGAAAACCCTCAATACATATTTAACACCACTCTAATCATAAATGCTAATCTTAGTGAAGAAACAACATTGGACATAGAAAAAAACATAAGTTTATCATTAAAAAACACAACAAACTCAACACCCCAAAATAACACACAGAACAATAACACAATAACACAAGAAAACAAACCCATAATTGGGAGTAACCAAGGAGTAACTCTCAAGTATCACGAATCAGTTCTTGACAATACAACAAACATCTCAGGAGTAAAAAGAATAAGAGCATTTGTGAACAATACACTAAGAACAATCTTTGATTTTGATTTCAACAACACTCTAAATCTGAGCAGGATAATTGTAAAAACACAAACGAATGAAAGCTTTGGATACACAATAGTGTATGGAATTCAAACAATCACTCCAAAAAATATTATCGTTGACAAACTGACGAATTACACTACAGTATGTATCAAGGACGCTGAGATAAGCTCAATCTCGGAAATCACACAATACTGCAATGGAAGCCAAGAAACAGTGCTCAAGTGTGAAGTGTTAAACAACACAAATACAAGTTATGATGATTTGTATGAAAACCTATCATCACAGAAGAATTGTTTTATAATAAACAGCACATACTTAATAACAGGATTACAACACTCCGGAGTAAGAGAAGGATGTTATGCAAACTGGAGCTGTGAGAATTGGAGTTCTTGCTCAGACGGACAACAAGAAAGAACATGTGTTGATTTGAACAATTGCTTTGATGACAAAACAGAAACTCAAAGCTGTGAGTGTAACGAGACATGGGATTGTGACTCCTGGAGCTCCTGCAACAACGGCGTTCAAAGTAGAGATTGTATTGACTCAACTGGTTGTAATTCAACAACCAAGCACGAAACAAGAAGTTGTGAATGCGTTCCTGATTACTCGGACTGCAGTGACTGGGGTCCATGTGTAAATGGTTATCAGCACAGATCCTGCTCTGATGTGAAAGGTTGCAATTCTGAACCAAAGATTGAAACAAGAACTTGCAATACACAAACAACTGCTGCGTCCTCAGGCATGGGTAGTAGTTCAGGACAAGTTAATCTGAACATTTCAAAATCACAAAATAATAAAACTGAAACTATAGGAGGGGAACCTACAAAAGAAAAAACTCCAAAAGTACTTATCATAGGTGAAAATCCATTCCAAAATGAAACAAACACTAAAGAAGAAGATACTCAAGACAAATCTTTAAGCAAGAAAAACAAAGAACTCTCAACCAATAAAATAACAGGATTTACAATCTTCAATTTTAAGACAACAAAACCAATAACACTAATACCTCTCTTCATAATCTTAATTATAATCCCTTCCTTATTCATAACATCAAAAGTGAGGAGAACAAGAAGAAATGTGATAATTATAGACACAAGAAAGTTCGGCCCAACAAGAATGCAGTTGTTGAAGAAAAAAATAAGGAAAACGAAAGAAAAAATCATCACTAAAATAAAAAAGGTTAGAAGTGCTGTTGGAAAAAGAACACACACAGAAACTAGAACAAGTGAAACTCAAAACATAAAACCAACTTACAACGCATTAAAAAAAGATGATGATAAACTTCTCAAGCTGTGACTCCTCTTTAATAAAAATTGC
>CAZNLC010000028.1:0-7388 GCA_964573865.1 uncultured Methanosarcinales archaeon
ATAAATCACAAAAAATTAAGTAAGTATTCTGACTTATCATCCTCAAAGACTTTATACAGTTTATACAGTCTTTTGTTTTTTCTCTTTAACGAATCAACATTCTCCTCAACTTCATTATCCAGGGATTTCATCCAATCACCTCCATTACTACTTTATAATAATAACTACTATATAAATCTTTCTATTTTTTGTCATCAATTAGTGATAACAAAACTAAGGGCTTAAGCATGCTTAAACATTATTAAAATAACATACAATTGAGTAGAGAATCAGTAACACACACTTACACAAAAACTTAGTTATCCTTGCTTAGTGTATATCTCGTAACACTCTTTCAAAGCGTTTACTATGCTATCAACACTCAAACCAATCATTTGAACATTCTCCTCGTTGATAATCTTTTGTATTGTTTCCTTGACTGTTTTGAAGTCGTCATCAACCCTCTTTCCCTTAAGTTTTCTCTCAATCTTTACAATAGCATCTTCTGGATAAAGAAAGAAATCACCTGAAATCTTAACCTCCCTTATCTTATTTCTTCTGAAATCAACATCAACACGTAATAATTTCTCACCAATTGCCTTGTAATCAACACTTATCATTTTCACCTCCAAAAATTCCATTCTCTTGTTGAGTATTTCTCTCTAAATAGTCTCTCTGCTTCTTCTTTTTCCCTTGCAGTGAGTTCTCCCTTCTCAAGCTCAACTGAAAAAACCCTTTCAAAACCATTCACAATTGCTTTTTCAACCTCTGAAAACCCAACTTTCTTACCAACCTTCCTAAGTTCATCATTAATAGAGGTTACCCTCTTCTTAACATCCTTTATTATCTTATCACGCATTTTTTCATCGCTAACCTTTAACACTGAAAACATCTTATCAACATCAACATTTAGTAGTATTGTGCCATGCTGCAATAGAATTCCATTCTTTCTGGTCTGGGCATTCCCAGATATTTTTCTACCATTAACGATAATATCATTTATTGGTCTAAACTCTGCTTTCAAACCAAGCTCTCTCAGACCAGAGATTACTGCTTTACAAATCTTTTCATAAGAGCCAATTATATCAAAGGGTATCTTAAAATTATCTTCCTCAATTATAATACTATAATTTAATTCCCCACTCGGATCTTTGTAAACAGCACCACCGCCGGTCATTCTTCTAAATATCTCAATTCCAAGTTTGTTACAGAGTTCAACATTAACCTCTTTTTCAACACTCTGAAAAAAACCTATAGACACTGAGGGTTTTTTAAAGTAGCATATCCTAAGTGTTGGTTTTGTTTCTCCTCTTAATAAAGAATTCATATTAGCTTCATCTATTGCCATCTGTTCGATGTAGCTATCAGTCTTTGTTATTAACAAACGCCACTTATCATCATTCTTTTCTTCATCAACCATTTTTCCCCAAACTTACTCTTTCTTTACACCTAATTTTTTCAAACAAAGCTCTGCAAGTATTGAGATTTGGGACCTGACAGGTGAAGTTAGTGGTGAATAGGCGTGTTCCATCATAACGAGTTCATCAGCACTCAGTCCTGATTTTATTGCTAGGGCTAATAAGTCAATCATTGGTACAACTTCATCATCACCAATGATTTGAGAGCCGATAATCCTCTTTTCCTTGTTGATTATTAGTTTCGCAATCAACTCATTCTTCTTAGTAGCATAATCTTCCCTTGTTTTAGAGCTGATAGTTGCTTTAACAAACTCAATGTTATTCTTTGTTGCTGAGAACTCTGTAAGACCTGTAGAAGCAATAGTTAATCCCATAATCTTTGTCACTGCAGTGTTTAAAACCCCTTTAAGGCTCTTCTTCTCATTTGAAACAGCATTGTAACCAGCTATCTTCCCTGTTCTCAGAGCTGTTGTTGCGAGTTGACTTGGAGTTTTTTTGTTGAGCACTATGTTGTTGATTTCTATGCAGTCTCCACAAGCATAGATATTCTTATCAGAGGTCTGCATGAACTCATTAACAACTATCCCCTTATTAACCTCTAAACCAGCGTTCTTCGCGATATCTGAATTAGCCCTTACACCAGTGGCTAAAACCAGCAAATCAAACTCATACTTTGATTTATCAGTTATTACAAGGTTTTTCTCTATGGAATTAACCTTTTCAGAGCAGAATATTCTAAGTTTATCAGACTCAATCTTCTCTTTAACGATTTTTGCAAAATCCTCATCTAACATTACTGGTAGTATGTAAGGAGCAACTTCTATCACACTAACATTGATGTTGTTTTTTGCAAGTGCAAAAGCCACTTCCAGACCTATAAACCCAGCTCCAATAACAACAGCCTTTGGGTTTTCTTTAGTTTTAAGCTCATCAATCCTTGCCTTGAGTTTTTCAGCGTCTTCTATTGTTTTTAGAGTGAATAATTCAGCACTTTCCACCCCTTTTATTGGTGGGATGAAGCTATGACTTCCAACAGCAAGGATTAATGAATCATAGTTTAACTCTTGATTGTCATCAAGGATAACTTTCTTATCACTTCTATTGATTCCAATAACTGTTTTTTCCAGCAACAACTTTATTCCTTGTTCCTCAATGAAGTTCTTGGGGAACTCTATAATATCATCGAAGCTTTTTATATCACCAGCAAGCACATAAGGTAAAGCACACGGTGCAAAGCCTATTCTTTTTCTCTTATCCACTATAATAACTTCAGCGTCTCCATTGTTCCTCTTCGCTTCAATAGCAGCTGTTATTCCAGCACCACCAGCTCCTATTACAACGACTCTCATGGTATCACGCTTCCTTTATTTGCTCTATTGCTTCTTTCACAAGTTGCATGTACATTAAACTCGGACCGCCTCCCATAAGAACAGCAACCCAAGCAGCCTCGAGCATTTCTTCCTCAGAGACACCTAAATCAAGACAATTCTTAACATGGAATGCTATACAATATTTACACTGTGACTTAACAGCCAGAGCTAAACTTATCAACTCCTTTGTCTTCTTATCAAGCTTACCTTCTGATTCTGAAACTTCCATGAAATGGTGGAAAGCTCCCATTATTTTAGCATTTTTAGAACCAAAGTATTCTAAATTATTGCTTATATTCTTAAGCATTTCCTTAAAATTCTCGCTCATAATATCACCTCTTCTTTATCCTTTTCTTCCTTGCTTTAAATTTTTTATCCTTTAAACCTTTACCCTTTCAACTCTTGTCTATTCTTTTCTTAACCCATTCTATGATTTGGTCAGCATTCATCAATTCCTTTAACTCGTTTTTGTCACTTAATTTTACCTTCATAATCCATCCTTTACCATATGGTTCTTTGTTTATGATTTCTGGGTTATCAAACAATGATTCATTAACATCTACTATTGTTCCGCTTACAGGACTCTTCAAATGCCCACTCCACTTTATTGATTCAAGGGAAACATAAACATCTCCTTTTTTTATTTCTTTTCCCTTTTTTGGAAGTTCTACAAAAACAAATTGCTTAACAAGTTTTGCTCCAAAATCACTGACACCAACAACTGCAGTGTCACCATCCAACCTTACCCAAGAGTAATCATCATTGTAGTATAATTTTTCTGGAAATTCAAACTCCCTGAACTTCATACTACCACCTCCTAACCAAACATAAGCAGTTCTGGTTTATAAATTAATAGGATTCCAAGTATTAACATCAAAGCTCCACCTATGAGTTTTAACACCCTACCCTGTTTTTCGCTGAACTTATGAGCACCAACAGTCAGTGCAAAAACAAGGACTATAACAAACAATGGAATCACATAGATTATGTTGTACATTACCAAGTATAAATAATAAGTCATGATTGGCAATTTTCTAAGTGTTAGAACTCTTGTGTATATCGCTGGGAAACCTGCTGTACACAACAGCTCTATTAGGTTTGCAGAAACAGCAAGAGCTACAGTTCCAAGTATTGCCATGAGAGATATAGAGCTTTCACTCTCCTGAGCACTCTTAACAACACTTCTCATCTTCTTAAACAACTTCGGTTTCAAAGAATCTGGTATGGTTAATGATATCCCCTTCTTGAATAGGAAGAAATCCTTGATATCAATAACACCCATAAAAATTGCAAAACCACCAATAATAATTCTTAACAAATTTACATATCCTATTATTAGGAAGAAGTTTAACCACGCTGTCATAAACAAAAAGTAAATAACTCCAGAGCTTATTACAAATATTGAACCGATGATCAACATCTTTTTCCTTGACCTTGAATAAACCAAGAGTGTTAGTAAAAAGCATAAAACCCACATTGCACAAGGGTTGAAACCGTCAAGTCCAGCTATTGCTATAGTAAACAACGGTAATGATATCCTAGAGGTATCAATCTTCCCAAACACAGGTATGTTTATTATTGTTTTAGCATTATTCACTTCATCAGTTTTGTTTTCTTCACCCACAACTACAATATTTTCTTGTGGAGGGTTCTTCTTATAACTATAATCAGGGGTTCTATTTATAGTAACACCCACTTTCTCAGCCCCATCAACATAAGCATTTTTCTTATTAGAAAATTTTTCTATTGTTTCTCTTATCTCTTCAGCCAAAGCGTCCCCTTCCCTACCAAAACCAATTATGTACTTATCACCAATAAATGTCATTGGAACACCGTAAGGATTTGTATTATAAGCATCACAAAATCTCTTCCACAAACTCATATTATTCTTCTCATGGACCTCAAATAAGTAAACATTTATTGGATAGCTCTTGCTTAGTTTTTCAAGGTAAGGCTTCTCTGCAGCACAATGAGGACAGCCATGAGACCAAAACATGTAAACATTAACTTCTCTATTATTGTCTTTAATGTTACTTGTAGCATTGGCAAGGTTGGTAAAGCAACAAAGTACTAAAATCGCCAAAAATAACAGCATTAACTTTTTAGACATCTTGTGAATTAGTTTTTTGTTTGAGCTAACCATTTGAAAACACCTCCAAACATTTACAATTCAAACACCCATTTAAAATAACTTAATCTATTTACATATTTCAATATTTGAAACAACTTATATTCTTTTGTTTCAAAAAATGAAATTGTTAAGAAATCGGCTCTAAATCACTTACAAACCTTACAGGAGAATAACTCCATCAAACCATCTACAAGCTTTATCTTGTTCTTCTTACCAAACCTTTCTCTCACAACAACTCCTCTGTCTTCTAGCCTCTTCAATATTCTAGTAACCTTAACCCTGCCAAAGCCAGTGTTCTTTACAATATCAGACTGCAATAGAGTCCCTTTGTTTTTTATGAGCTCAGATAAGATCTTTCTCTCATCAGGCTCTAAGAACTTAAGAGTTAAACTTAAATCCCTCTTAATCCTTGTTCTTACCTTCAAACGATTTATTGAGAAGATGAAAGCAACAAGCGCACCTACAAAAACGCTTAGTGAAACCAAAGCAACAACTATCATTTGAATAGGTATTTTATAACCACAACTAACTATATTGTAGTTGTTTTGTATGTAAAACAGTGAGTAAATCACAACAACAGTAAATGACAAGAACAGTCCAATAATCACTAATAACTCTTTCAAAGTATTGTCCATAGTAAACTTAGAAATACAAGTATTTTAAAAAGCTTTTTGTTAAAAATTAAAAACCAAAACTTTATAAATAAAAGCTTAAACCATTAGACAGAGGGAAATTTAATACACATTAGTAAGAACAAATTAAATTGAAGGTGGTATTATGATTGTAAGTGTGAACTTCAAAAAACTATGTGTTGAAAGATACAAGGATAAATCAGAAAAATTAAACATAAACAATAATATAAAAATCTCTGGGTTAGAAGAAGCGAAGATAAAATTAAAACCTTCAGATTCTGCAGTAAAGATTAACTTTGAGTTCACCTCTAATTACGAACCAGGTGTTGCTAAGATAACAATAATTGGTGAAGCAATAGAGGTTTCTCAGAAGAAAGAAATAAGCAAATTGATGAAGGAATGGTCAAAGAACAAAAAAATCCCTGAAGAAGTACTCACGAGGGTAATGAATCTTCTGCTCAGCAAGTGCAATATAGAAGCAATAATTCTAAGCAAAGAAGCCAATCTTCCACCACCATTGCCAATGCCCAGGGTTGGTAAAAGATTAGAAAAGAACAACACTACGGATTCCTATATTGGATGATTGAGTAAGTTAAATAAATCTGCTAACACATTTTTAGACCTATTAGATTTTACTTCAAAACAGTGGACTACGGCTTTAGTAACCTTTTTATACTTAAATCCTTTCCAAAAAATTGAGTTCAAACTTAACAATCAAATTATTATGGGGTGATTCAAATGGAAAAATCTAATCCTGGTGTTAAACTCAAGGTTGCAGAAGCAGTTCAAGACGATGTTAACAAAGGCATAGTCAGGATAGATTCAAGCTTTATGAGAAAAATAGGTGTTAGAGAAGGCGATGTTGTTGAAATTACAGGTAATAGAACAACAGCAGCAATAGCGGCAAGAGCTTATCCTGGTGATATAGGACTTAACATAATAAGAATGGACGGTCTCACGAGAAGAAATGCAAAAACAAGCATTGGAGAGTTAGCCACTGTTAGAAAGGCAGATGCTAAAGAAGCCAAAAAGGTTGTTATAGCACCAGCTCGTAAGGGCATCTTTGTTAGAGCATCTCCTCAAATATTCAAACAAGGTTTGCTTGGTAGGGCTGTTGTTAAGGGAGACATTGTTGCTTTGGGCGGAACAACAAGAAGACGAACAGCAATGAGTGATAATCCATTTTATGATGAAATCTTTTCAATGTTTGATGAGCATTTCTCAAGCTCAGGATTCGGATTTTCAGATTTGAAGTTTATTGTTGTTGAGGTTATCCCTAAAAAACCAGCAGTTATTTCAGAACTAACAGAAGTGGTTTTTAAACCAGAAGCTGTTGAAGTCTCCGAAGAGAGGATACCAGAAGTAACATATGAGGACATTGGCGGTTTGAATGAGGAGATAAAGAAAGTTAGGGAGATGATAGAACTACCACTAAAACATCCAGAGATATTTGAAAAGCTGGGTATAGAACCACCGAAGGGAGTTTTACTACACGGTCCTCCTGGTACTGGTAAGACATTGTTGGCTAAAGCAGTTGCCAACGAATCAAGTGCTCATTTTATACTAATAAATGGTCCTGAAATAATGAGTAAGTACTATGGTCAGAGTGAACAGAATCTTAGAAAAAAGTTTGATGAGGCTGAGAAGAATGCTCCATCAATAATCTTTATTGACGAAATAGACGCCATTGCTTCAAAACGTGAGGAGAGCAAGGGAGAAGTAGAGAGAAGGGTTGTTGCACAGCTCTTAGCACTAATGGACGGTCTAAAATCAAGAGGAAAGGTTATTGTTATAGCAGCTACGAATGTTCCAAATCTCTTAGACCCTGCTTTGAGAAGACCAGGTCGTTTTGATAGGG
>CAZNLC010000029.1:0-7308 GCA_964573865.1 uncultured Methanosarcinales archaeon
AGACAGCAAGTTTTAAGGGAATGCAGGTTCCTGTTAAGGTTATTGTTGATACTGAAACAAAGGCTTATACAATAGAGGTTGGAACTCCACCAACATCACAACTTATTCTCAAAGAGGCTGTTATTGAGAAGGGTTCTTCTAATCCTTTAGTTGATAAGGTCGCTGATTTGAAGATTGAGCAAGTGATAAAGATTGCTAAGATGAAACGTGATTCGTTGCTTGGAAAGACTATGAAAGAGCTTGTTAAGGAGGTTATTGGAACAGCAGGTTCTATGGGTGTTTTGATTGAGGGTAAGGATTATAAAGAGGTTTTAAAAGCTATTGATGAAGGTGCTTTTGAGGAGGAGATAAGAACAGAGAAGACAGAGTTGAGTGCCGAGGAGATGAAGGCTTTGGAAGAGGAGAAGAAGAAGCTTATGGAGGAGGTTAAGAAGCGTCACGATGAGTTGTTGAAGAAGGCTAAGGAAATACTCTCACAGTATGAGGGTAAGGAGAAGTCCTTCTTGAAGACCAAGTTACGTGATGCTAAGATTCCGGATGAGATTATAAAGGAGTTACTGCCTGAAGAAGAGGCTAAGTCTGAGAAGGGAAAGGGCGCTAAGGCGAAGTAGTTTTTGTGTTTTCCCTTTATTCTCTAATTCAAATTTTCTCACTTTTGTGTGTTTTTAATAGTGTTTTTAATGCTTTGTTTTAGGATTTTAAGGATTGGAGGAGTGCTATGAAAACTGAGAAAATTAAGGATGTTAGAGAAGTTAGTGAGGATTTTTTGAAGAGTGAGAGCCTAAAGTATAGCTTAAAAGATGGTGTTGCTTACTCTATTATGACTGGTGCTGGTGAGTCTTTTATAAGTCCTTTTGTGATAAAGCTCGGTGCGAGTGCTTTCCAAATAGGCCTTTTATCCTCTGTTGGTAATCTTGTTTCTTCAATATCACAGGTTATTAGCACTGATGTTATTGATAGTTTGAAGAGGAGGAAGCTTGTTTTGTTAAGGGGTGTTTTGATTCAATCAATAATCTGGGTTTTCCTCATCCTTAACGCTTTGTTTTGGAGGAGTGTTAATCTAACAATACTGTTGTTTTCTATCTATGCTTTTAGTGGTAGTTTTGCAGCTCCTGCTTGGTATAGTATCATGGGTGATTTGGTTGATAAATCAAAGCGTGGTGTTTTCTTTGGCATGCGCAATAGGATTACTGGGTTCACTGCTTTTGCAAGTACCTTAGCAGCTGGTTTTATCCTCAACAAATTTTCAAGTGTGAATACACTGCTCGGTTTTTCATTCTTGTTCGGAGTTGCATTTGTTGCCAGGTTGGTTAGTTATTATTATTTGTCAAAGATGTATGAGCCGGAGTATTCTGTTGGTAGAGAGCACTATTTTAGTTTGTACCAGTTTGTTAGGAAGATGAGGTTTAACAATTTTGGAATCTTTGTTTTGTACTTAGCTTCTATGTGGGGTGCTATATCAATTGCTTCTCCATACTTCACTCCCTACTTGTTATCTGAGTTAAAGTTTGATTATTCAACCTTTATAATAATAGCTGCTTCCTTTACAATGGTGTTTTTCTCTGTTATGAGTTATTGGGGTAAGCTCTCTGATACTATTGGCAATAAGAGGATTTTTACAATAACGAGTTATTTGTTGCCTTTGTATCCTCTTCTTTGGTTGTTTTCTAAGAGCGTTCCTTACTTAGTGTTTGTTAATATGTTTGGTGGTTTTGTGTCAGCCGGTTTTGAACTTACAACTTCTAACTATATCTATGATGCTGTCACACCTCAGAAGAGGGCGCGGTGTGTTTCTTACGCTAATTTTTTCAAGGGAATTGCGATTTTTTTTGGAACAATGCTTGGAGCTTTCTTACTTACTCATGTTAGAGTTTCGAGTGTTGTGCATTCAAATTACTATGCTGTGTTCTTAGTGTCCTCTATCATGAGGTTTTTTGTCGCAATTTATTTCTTGGAGAGGATTAGGGAAGTGAGGGTTTTAGAGCATGTCCCTGAAAAGAATTTGATGTTGAAACTTGTTTTTAGAGAACCCTTTAATTCTTTAGTGCTGATTCCAATTTCTGCTTTAAAACGGTTCAAGGATAGGGTTAGGAGGAAGAGGAAAAAAGTGTTGTGAATTTTTAGAGTAGGTGTTTTCTTTTTTGAATCTACATAAAAATTTAAATACTCTAATGATTTTGTTACTATCGGGGGTATGAAGGGAGTTTTTATAATGGTGGATGGTTTGGACGCTTCTGGTAAGGGTGTTATAATGAGTGCCTTTAAGGAGTGGGCTGTTTCTAAAAGGTTTAAGACTTTGGTGCTTAAGGAGTTTTGTGAGGAGCACAATACACTGCCAAGTCCCAATGATGTTGAGGAGTTTGATGTTATAATAAGTTGTGAACCAACCTATGCTTTGGTTGGAAAGGCTATAAGGGAAGAACTCATTAAGAAGAACTCTCGTGATTATAGTGCTTTTTCAATCGCACAAGCCTTTTCACTGGATAGGGAAATATTGTATAAGAGGGTTATAATTCCTGCTATCAAGGCTGGTAAGATAATCTTACAAGATAGGGGTGTTGTGACGAGTTTTGTTTACCAACCAGTTCAAGAGCATATTCCACTGCACGAGCTTATGAAGTTTCCAGGGAATAAGCTTGCTTTGGAGTTTGCTCCTAATGTTCTAATAATAACCAGGGTTTCTCCTGAGGTTGTTATGGAGAGGTTGGAGAAGAAGGGTTTGGAATCATCAACTATTTTCACAAACCTCTTGTTTCAAAGGAGGATTTCTGAGCGTTACAATAGTGTTTGGTTGAGGGAGTTGTTCGAGAATTTTGGGACGAAGATTGTTTATCTGTCAACAGAACCTCCAGCTACTGAAGAGGATACTAGGAGAAGAGCTATTAGTATTTTAGAAGAGACTCTAAGCAAGTTTGGTGTGAAGATAGAGTGAATGAAGATAAAGTAAAGCTGAAGATAAACTGAAGCTAAAGTAAGAATTCTACATTCTTAACTCTTACCTCAATCCTCTCTTTGATTCTTGCTTTGCTCCTTGTTTGCTTTCAATTATTGCTCGTCTTTCTCCTAATCACTCGTTTTTTGTTACGAGTTTTTCATCAGCTTGCTTGTTTGAATCTTCTTCCCTGTCCTTTTCTCCTTCTTTTTCTGGATTGAAGAATTGTTCGAGCGTTTTGTTCTTCATTATTGTCTTAAAGCTCACATGTTGTTCTATTACTTTTTCTCTCATAAATAAAATTGTTTTCTTACTTATATTTAAATTATTTTGGGCTTAGAAATATAGTTTATAATTATGCTTTGATAAAGATAGTTTAGCAGAATAATAAGAACTACTTTCTTGAAATGACAACCCTTCATTTGTCTCTTGAGACAAAATTGAATATTGGTTGAATTTTATGGGAGATTATTTCCTTTGTTAAAGCGTTGAGTTTTATGTTAAGTATCTTGAATGTGTGTGTTATGAAAGTGATATTCCAAATGATTACTCCTGTATTTTGAAGTATCATTATTGTTTTGTAGGGTTTCTCCTTCTCGTATTCCTGTCTTTGAAAGGATGTTGCTTTTTCTAAAGCTTCTTGCAATTCTACAACATTTTCTAAATTTAATGGTTTTATCTTGCTTTCTGGTGAGCTTAGGACCTCCTCCCCCTCAATTACTCTAATCTTTTCTTCAGATACTGAGAAACTTGTTATAGTACCTTTTTCTTCATTGTAGTAATCAATTTGAATCTCATTAGGTTTATCGGAGATAAAGAAAAGACTTACTAAAAAGTCTTTTTTGTTTTTTGAACGCCATTCCTTAAATTCCCTTGTAGTTTCGAGTTTCTCTACTTCCTCTTTTAATTTCATTTTAGATTTCATTTTAAGATTTCTTTTTAAGAATGTATTTTAATGTTCTTATAAAAACTTTGCTGTTTATGATAGAATAATTCCTGCGAAAAATCTAGTGAAAAATCTAGAATAAATAAGGATAAGGAATGAATGATAAAAGAAGAATAAAAGAAAAAAGTAAAGCTAACTATTGCTTGTTCTTCAAATCTTTCAAGATAAGTTTCACAACACCTTCATACCTTGAAAAGTATTTTCTAAATTCTGACTCTCTAAAGTTTACTTTGTATCCTGAATCAATCAATTTTAATTCCAACACATCCAAAAACTGGCTTGGTTTGTAGGACTCCTTCGCTGCGTTTCTTAGTGTTGAGAAGAGATATTGAGTGTTCTTTCTATTGTTAAGTCTATCCAGCTCTAAGATTGCTTTTTTACCGGCAACATAGCTTGGGATTTGTTTCATCGCTTCAAGAACCATGTCAAAGTACTTTCCATCCTTTTTTGACTCTGAATACTTCTTCACGACCTCAGCAACCTCTGGGTCTGCAAAGAAGAACAAGAAGTCAAGAACATTGTCAAAGTTTGATGGTCTTTCTCTTATATGTTCACCATCTTGTGACACAACCTTTGTTTTCAATGATACTTCATAAGCACCTTTTAGTATCTCATATGATTTTGCCCCATAATTCTCTTTTACTCTTTTTATAAGGTCCTTTACTGTTTCTAGGACCAATCCTCCACTATCCCTTGCTTTATACCATTTCTGTCTATCCTCACGAGTAAACTTTATGCGGTAATTCTTTCCCTCTTCAAATATTGGTTCTCTATTGTCACCTGTTTTGTTTGGAAAAGCCCTGAAATAAATATAACTTTCATTTTTTATGTTCTCAAAGAACTTCTGCACCTTCTTGGAGAGACCGAGGTCAGTTAAGAGTTGGTCAAGTGTTTGTTCTGAAGTTTGTTCTGAATCTTCATTTTTATTTTGGACATCAACTTGTTCAGGCTGAGTCATTTTTAACCACCTTTCATTGTTTTTGTTAAATCTACTTTAATTTTTTAAGTATTGAGTTTTTGAAAAACAACTCCTTTATAAAACTTTCTATTTTTAACTATTTAATAGTAGTATCTTTACTCTCTCTTTTGGAGAGGGCATTTTTTTCAAAACTACAATAACTTTTTAAATATGAGGATTTATCTTTACTTAAAAGCTATAAGTGAAAGTATGTAAAATGGTGAACATGGTAAATAAAAGGAAGGAATTGCTTAGTGAGGAGTTTAAGAAGGTTTTAAGAAGACAACACTACATAATAGTTGGAAGACATTCTGGTGTTAAGATTTGCGAGTGGACTAAAAGGTCGTTGTTGGACAAGGACTTTTGTTACAAACAAAAATTCTATGGTATCAGAAGCCACCTTTGTTGTCAGATGAGCCCGACTGTTGGTTTTTGCAGTAATAGGTGTGTTTTTTGTTGGAGACCTCAAGAGTACACTCTCGGAAGTAAGATTGATTTTGAGGTTGACGAACCCGAAGAAATCATTAGGGGTTCTATAGAAGCTCAAAGAAAATTGCTTTCTGGATTTGGGGGGAATCCAAATGTTAATTTGAAAAAGTTTAGAGAAGCTCAAGAACCAATGCATTTTGCAATATCTCTGACTGGAGAACCAACTATTTACCCAAAACTACCAGAACTTATTAAAAAATTGCATGCTCTGGGAAAAACAACCTTCTTAGTCACTAACGGCATGTACCCTGAAATGCTTGAAAAACTTGAAAAGGAAAATGCTTTGCCAACGCAACTCTACATATCATTAACAGCACCTGACAACTTAACATATATGAAGATTGACAAACCAGTATTCAAGGATGCGTGGCAGAGGCTAATAAGGAGTTTTGAATTCTTGAGCAAGGTCAAAAACAAAACGAGAACAGTAGTCAGGATAACTGCAATAAAAAAACTCAACATGTTTAATCCTGAAGGTTACGCAAAGGTTTTAACAATAGCAAACCCAACCTTCATTGAGGTAAAAGCTTACATGTATGTTGGTTACTCAAGGCAACGCTTAAGCATGAGCAACATGCCAACCCACAAGGATGTAAAGGAATTCGCTCTTGAGATTACAAAACACATTAACTATAAGCTTATAGATGAAAAAGAAAACAGCAGGGTTGTTTTGTTGATGAAAGAAGATTCACCAGAAAGAATTATGAAGTTTGAATAATTTCTAGTTCAGAAGAAAAGTGCTCAACATGAATTAATGTAATATTATACAGCTTTTTTACAATAAAAGCTTAATCTTGGAAAATTGCATTAATAATTCATATTAATTCTTATAACAAGAATTTTCAATGGAAAACTTTTTAAATGGTTTGTTAGCTACTACTTGTTATGCCGAGGAAACAGACTTCAAAGGTTGTTAGTAAGGAATGGTATGAGGTTGAAGCTCCAAAGTATTTGAGGAACATGCACATTGGGGAGGTTTTAAGCAGTGATCCCAAGAAGCTTGTGGGGAGAAAACTCAGGGTTAGTTTGTCAGAAATAACAAGTAACATAAGATTACAAGGAGTTAATGTTATCTTCCAAATATTTGATGTTTCTAATAAGAAGGCTAAAACCAAGGTTGTTGGTTATGAAATGTCACATTTTATAGTTAAAAGGTATGTGAGCAGGCGTAGGAGTAAGCTTGATGATTCTTTTATTGTAAAAACAAAGGACGGAATCAATGTTAGGGTGAAACCATTAATAATAACTGTCTTTAAAACAAAGGGTGTTGTTAAGAAAAAGATTAGATTAAGAGCAAGGGAAGAGCTCTTTAAGGCGATAAGCAACTTAAGGTATGAGGAGTTTGTTTCAAGTGTTATAAATCATAAGTTACAGGTTGATGTGAGGTCAAAGATTAATAAAACATATCCTATAAAGAACTTTGAGATAAGAAGGTTTGAAATCACAAGGTTAAAGCCGACTAAGATAAAAACAACCAGTGAGGAGAAAGAAAAGGGGAGGAAGGAAGAGGAGGAAAGTTCTGTTGGTGAAGAAAACACAAGTAACAATGAGGGAAAAGTTGAGAAAGTTGTTAATAAGAAGAATAAAGAAGTGAATAAAAAGGAGGTGACTGCATGAGTCATCCTGTGATTGATTTTAACAAGTGCAAATCACACTTTATGTGCGTTGAGGTTTGCCCGATGAATGTTTTCACAAAGGAGAACGGGAAACCTGTTGTTAAAAATCCAAGTGCTTGCATTGATTGTAAAGCTTGTGAAGTGCAGTGTCCTGAGCAAGCAATAAAGATTGTTGAAGACTAAAACTTAGGATTAAAACTAAGTTTCGTATCAAGATATTAATAATAACATCAATTTCTTTTTCAAAATATTTTTAAATGATTAACTTCTTTCTCCAATTCTGATTTGCTAAGTTTAGCCCCGTGGTGTAGCGGCCAATCATCCAGGCCTTTGGAGCCTGGGACCCCGGTTCGAATCCGGGCGGGGC
>CAZNLC010000030.1:0-7139 GCA_964573865.1 uncultured Methanosarcinales archaeon
TATAATGTTGAAGTGAGTTGCTCAAGCTTCTTCTCATCAACTTTTATTGGGGACATAAAGATTGGGACAAGATAAAAGAGAGTGTTCTGTTCTTGTCTTGTGGTTTCAACCAATTCAAGCCCTTCCTTTAACACATCCACTATTACCTCCAAATTATTTTCATGTGGGGAGTTTGTATTTGTAAGGCTCATACTAGCCTCCATCTTTTTATTATTAAGGTTATGAACCATATTGCAGCAAGCATAACTAAGAGTGAAAATCCTATCATGGTGAATATTGGGCTCTTTTGGTCTTTGACAGCTTCATACGCTGGATTCTCTATTCTCAATAACTCAAAACTGAGTTTTCCTGTTGCTGGTGACATATAAACATTCATGTTAAAGCCGTAAAGCTTGTTGCTTATTGGATAAAGAATTGCAATTCCAGGTCCCCACAAATCGAGCAGTAAATGAGAACTCAAAAAAAAGAGTGTTATGAGTGAGAGTGTTTTTGCTGTTCTTGCTCTTGATTTAACCCCTGTTTTCTTTTCACCAAAAACAAGGTTTGCAACTGTGTAGACTAAAAGTGTTGTTATTATTACAAAGAATATGTTATGAAAGAAAACTCTCTTCTGTATAAAAAAATCAAGGTCTGGTAGTATAGATGTTGGAACTAAGTAAATTATCTCGTTCCTCAGTTTCGGGAAAAAAGCGATTAGTACTAATGTTGGGATTATTAAGTGAACAACTGGTTCCATGTTTGTTAGGGCTGTTTTTCATCCTTATAAGTTTTCTGGTTGGTTATTATAAAGTGGTGCTTGTTATCCTGTTTTTTAACAAAAGTTTTTTATACACTTTGTTATAAAAAGATTCTATGATTAAAGCAGTTATTTTTGATATGGACGGTGTTTTAGCTGATACTCAAAGATTCCATAACAAGGTTTCAAGCAGTATTCTTAAGAAGTATGGTATAAAGATTAGCCCTGAAAAAATTGAGGAGTTCTTTGCTGGAATTCCTGATAGAGTTTATTATAAGAAATTGTTTGAAGAACACAACATTAAGGGTTTTGAAAGAGCTGTTGATGAGAAGTGGAAGCAAATGTTGAGTTTAGAATTTGATGATGTAAAAACTATTAATGGTGTTGTTGATTTTCTTAAAGATTTGAAAGTGAATAAAATTAGGTTGGCTGTTGCTTCTTCTTCTAGAAAGGATTTTGTTTATCGTGTTCTTTCAGCACTCAATATTAAGGATTTCTTTGATGTCATAATAACAGGTGAGGATGTTTCAAGGGGAAAGCCTTATCCTGATATTTTTTTACTTGCTGCTGAAAAACTTGGTGTTAAAGTGGAGGAATGTGTTGTCTTTGAGGATTCAATAAATGGGATGATAGCTGCTAAGAGAGCTAAAATGTTTTGTGTAGGTGTTGTGAAGAAAATGTTAAATGTTGAATACCCTGCTGATGTGATTATTAGTGATTTTAGTGAGCTAAGCTTTAAAAAGCTTAGGAAAATTGTGAATAGGTATCAGGAATTTCAAGAATAAATTTTTGAATAAATAAAAAGATAAAAAAGATTAAAACTTGAAAAAAACGAGAATAAAAATAAGTAAAAATAGATTGAAATAAGTAAAAATAGATTGCAGGTTTGACAAAACGATAAATTTTTAATATATTGTTGAACTACCTTCTTATTCTATGAGGAAAACTTCTTTTAGGGAAGTTTGGAATTTTTTGTGGAATAGTAACTCTATTTGGAGTTGGATATTCAACATAATCATCGCTTTTATAATCATAAAGTTTGTGTTTTACCCTGCCTTGGGATTCTTGTTAAAAACTTCTTACCCTGTAGTCGCTGTTGTTTCTGAAAGTATGGAACATGATGGTACTTTTGACGAATGGTGGAACTCTGACGCGAATTGCGGTTATGGTTATATCTGCAAACAGTCAGATTTTTATTCAATGTACAATATTAGTAAAGAAGATTTTCTTAAGTTTAGGTTCAGAAATGGCTTTAACAAGGGGGATTTAATACTTATCGTTGGAAAACCTCCTGAGGAGATTAAGGTTGGAGATGTTATTGTTTTCATGGCTGACCATCCAGAGCCAATAATTCACAGAGTCATAAAAAAGATTTACAATTCAAATGTTAATCAGTACTACTTCCAAACAAAGGGGGACCATAATACAAGGTCGTTGTATTCTGAAATGCAAATCTCCAAGGATGATATTTTGGGAGTTGGTGTTTTTAGAATACCTTACCTTGGTTATGTGAAGTTGTGGTTTGTAGGCTTATTACAAAAAATTGGTTTGGTGAGAGTATTATGAAATTTTGTCCAAAGTGTGGTTCTATCATGTTGTTGAAGAAAGAAGGTGGTAATAATTTTTATGTTTGTCCAAAGTGTAATTACAAGGAAAAAGTCCTTGGTAAAGCTGGAATTTCACAAAAGACAAAAAAGAGTGTTAAGATTGATGTTGTTGAGGAAGAACACATTGTTTATCCAATAACAAAGGCTGAGTGTCCAAAGTGTGGGAATAAAGAAGCTTATTATTGGACTGTTCAAACAAGAGCTGCTGATGAGGGGGAAACAAAGTTCTTTAAGTGTACTAAGTGTGGTTATACTTGGCGGGAGTATGATTAAATCTAATTTGTGATTTTTCGTGAAAGTTTTATATATGAGTAATGCTTTTATAGGGACAGCATAATGTTTTATTGGGTGGATTTTCATGCAAAGAACAATCCATATAATTCCAAGGGCAACGGTTGCTAGATTAATAGTCAATGCTGGTGCCAGGAGGGTTAGTGACTCAGGGGTTGAAGAGCTTGCAGATTACTTAACAAAGAAGGGTATTGAGATTGCAAAGAAAGCTTTGGAGATATCAAAGCATGCTGGTAGAAAAACAATATTAGAAGGAGATATAAAATTAGCTGCTAAGTATTAATCTTGTGTTAATTGTTTCTTCCTTGCTTCTTTTATTTTTTGAGTGAATAGCATTGAGTGGTATTGAGTGGTGGATTGTTAATTAGTGGACCGGCCGGGATTTGAACCCGGAGCCTCTCCCCAGCCAAGGGAGCGTTATACCAGATTTAACTACCGGCCCTTTCTTGTTATTTTTATGGTTTATTTTTGTTTGTTGTTAAAAACACTTTAAAAAATTTTCCAAGATCATGAGTTTTAAATTCTTTTAGTATTATTTGTATTATTGTTTTTTCCAGGGCAGTTTGGATTAAAACACAACTTCCAAGGTTTTTTGCCTTTCCTAATAACAATAACCATTGGCCAACCACAGTGAGGACAGTTCTCATGAGCTGGTTTTACAAGTCCGTACTGCGGCAGGGAAAAGGTTGTCTTACACTCTGGATAACGATTACAAGCTATGAATTGCTTGCCTGTTTTTTTACTCTTGATAACGATTAAATCTCCGATTTTACAATTAGGACACTTTCCAATAACTCTCGCGTTATCCATTGTTTCCTTGTGAGCCTGTTTTAAATCATTACCTATGCTTTTCTCATTCTTCTTAAAATCCTCAACTATCCTTTGAATAACCTTTTTCGCTTCCTCAAGAACCTCCTCTTGTTTCTTCTCATTCTTTCTTATGCTTTCAAGCTCCTCCTCAAAATGCCTTGTTAATTTTTCATCAAGGAGTGTCGGAGAATACTTTGCTAATGTTTCAATAGTAGCAATGCCAAGTTCAGTTGGTTTTATCTGCGTTCCTTTCAAGTATCCTCTCTTGAAGAGAGTGTCTATTATCTGTGCTCTTGTTGCTTTTGTTCCAAGGTTGCGTTTTGTGAGCTCAGATATAAGAGAAGCTTGGTTGTACCTTGGTTTTGGTTTTGTCTCTTTTTCTAAAATGTTCACCTTCACCAACAACAACTTCTCACCCTCACTAAGCTCTGCTATTTCCTTCTCTTTCATTCTATAGTATGGTTTGTAAAAATCAATCCATCCCAAGAATGTTATTTTAACACCTTCTGTAACAAATGGTTCATTGTTTGATTTTATAAGGACGCTTATTACTTGTTTATCAGCTGGTTCTGCAAACACTGACAAGAACCTCTTAACAACTAAATCGTATATTTTTTTGTGTTCTGCATCGAGTTTTTTAGGAGCGAAACCTGTTGGGTAGATTGCTGGGTGGGCTGGGTCTGTCTTTTTACCCTCCCTTGGTTCTAGTTTTGATTTGTTAAGTAGTCTTGTAGCGAGTTCCCTATAGGGTTCCTGTTCTGAAATCTTCTTTAGTATGTTCCTGAATCCTATCCTTGAAGGTAATTTTTGAGAGCTTGTCCTCGGGTATGATATTAACCCTTCAATGTAAAGGTTCTGAGCTATTTCTAAGGTTCTCTTTGGAGTTATTCTAAAATATCTGTAAGCTTCTGTTTGCAGTGTTGTTAGGTCAAAAGGGATTGGAGGTTGAATCTTTGATTTTGAAATTTTAATACTCTCCACTGTTGGAATTCCACTCTCAGCTTTTTCTTTTGATTTCAAAGCTTTTTCCTTATCCCAAAAATTACCTTGTTTGTGGGTGGCTTCTATGGTTTCTCCATTCTTATTCTTCGCAATGAGTACTAATTGCCAATACTTTTTTGGAATGAAATTGTTTATTTCTTCCTCCCTATCAACAATTATCTTCAATGTTGGACCTTGTATTCTTCCAGAGCTCAATACCTTAAATGTCCCTGCTGTCTTCAAGGATGTTGTCAAAGCTCTTGAAACATTTATTCCGTAGTAATAGTCGAGGATGTGCCTTGTTTCACCTGCTCTTGCCTGAGCCCAGTCAATACTTTTCATCTTGTTCTTGTAAGCGAGTTTTAGTTCTGAAGGTGTCAGTGTTGAGAACTTCATCCTAAACGCATCTTTTTTCCCGATTGCAAATCTTAAAGCGTTTAAACCAATAACCTCCCCTTCAATATCATAATCAGTTGCTATTGTCACTTCACTTGCTTTGTTGCTTAGCTTTCTCAACAATTCAATGTACTTTTTAACATAGGATGCGTTTTTCTGAGCTTTGAATGTTGGAACCCACTCTATATCTAAAACAGGATACTTCCACTTATTACCTCCCTTTTCCATTAGAGTGTATAAGTGGCCAACTGCTGATGCGACAACAACAGGTTTTCCAAGAACTTTTAGTTCGTAGTATGGGACTCCACCATAACTCTTTTTGTTTAGAGTTCCAGAATCAGCAAGTGCAAGCGCGATCTTATAAGCGGCCTTTGGTTTTTCAGCAACAATTAGTTCGTAGTGGTCAAAACTAACAATGTTTTGTTCCCTTGTTTTTTTGGAAGTGTTCTTTGTTTTTTTACTTTGTTTATTTTTCGTTCTGGCTTTTGTTCCATCCTTATTTTGTTTTTTAGTATTAACTGAGTGTTTTTTCATTTTCATAATTAAGCTATCAAATTTTTTGCTGTTTAATAGTTTTAAGGGAGAATTATAAAAAACTTTGGTTTTTTGAAATAAATTCTCAATCTCTGTGATTTTTTGTTGGGTTGGCTTTGTTATTACTCACTATTCTCATCTTACACTCTATCTTACATGCAATATATATTACAGCCTGGTATGTCTTGTTAGTTTATTTCCTATAAAATGTTGACAAAATTTTTAATAAAGGGTTCTTTTCCTTATTGTGGGGTGATATTATGATTAGAGTTGCTATTAATGGTTTTGGTAGGATTGGAAGGATGGTATTTAGGGCTGGTTATAAAGACCCTGAGATTGATTTTGTAGCTATTAATGACTTGACTGATACTAGAACCTTAGCTCATCTCTTAAAGTATGACTCTGTCCATGGGAGGTTTGACGGTGAAGTTGGTTTTACAGAAAATTCTTTGATTATTAATGGCAAGGAGATTAAGGTTTTTGCTGAGCGTGACCCTGAAAAACTTCCTTGGAAAGAGCTTAATGTAGATGTTGTTGTTGAAAGCACTGGTTTTTTCACGAAGAGGGAACTCGCTGCTAAACATCTAAGTGCTGGTGCTAAGAAAGTGCTTATTAGCGCACCGTCTCCTGATGCTGATATTACTATAGTAAAAGGTGTTAATGAACATGTTTATGATAAGGAAAAACACCACGTTATTAGTAATGCTTCTTGCACAACTAATTGTTTAGCCCCAATCGTTAAAGTTTTGAACGATAACTTCAGTGTTATTCATGGTTTCATGACCACAATACACGCTTACACCTCAAATCAGAAGATTGTTGATGGTCCTCACCACGATTTGAGAAGGGCAAGACACGCAGCTATTAATTTAGTTCCAACAACTACTGGTGCTACAAAAGCTGTTGAGCTTGTAATTCCAGAGTTGAGAGGGAGGCTCAGGGGGATGGCAATAAGAGCTCCTGTGGCTGATGGTAGTATTGTTATTTTTGATTGTAAGATTGGTAAGCAAGTAAGTGTTGAGGAGGTTAACAATTTGTTCAAGAATGTTTCAAAGTACCACTTAAAAGGTGTGTTAGACTATACTGAGGAGCCTGTTGTCTCAACAGATATTATTGGTAATCCGCACTCAACAATCTTTGACGCTTCACTAACAAAGGTTATTGATGGTAATCTTGTTCAAGTTGTTGGTTGGTACGATAATGAGTGGGGTTACAGTTGTAGGATGATAGACATCCTAAAGATTTTGATTTAATTGAATTTTGATTCAATTTTGACTTGGTTAATTTTGATTAAAAAGTGTTTGCGGAAGCGTTAGCTTTTTATAACACTGAATTTTCTTTTAGTTCTAACTACACCAACTCTATAGTTCACAAGTGAATTAATTCAAAAAATATTGTTGGCAAGATGAAGAAAGATTTTGTTAAGGTTGGTATTGTTAATTGTGATTCATACGAAGAAGAAATAGTTTATAAGGCTATTAGAAAACTCCTAAAGAATATAAGTTTCGATTTCTCAAAGTTCAAGAGTTCTAAAAAGAAGAGTTTAGTCTTACTAAAACCAAATTTAATAGGACCTTTCAAACCGGAAACTGCTTCTGTAACTCATTACGGTATTGTTGGTGCTGTGATTAGGATTTTTAAAGAGGAAGGTTTTAAGGTTGTTATTGGAGAGAGTGATGGCTCTTCCACTACGAAACAGGGTTTTGTTGTTAGTGGTATAAAAGAAAAATTTTCATCTGTTGGTTCTTACTTAGATAATGTAACTTATAGTGAACTATCTGAAA
>CAZNLC010000031.1:0-6974 GCA_964573865.1 uncultured Methanosarcinales archaeon
GATAGTTTTCGTATTAAAACATTCTTCTTAACAAATTTTCTAACACTCAATGCAAGAGTAGTTGTAACAACAGCTGGTAAACCCTCAGGAATAGCAGCGACAGCTAAAGCAATAGCAGCTATTAGTAACTCAGTAAATTCACGCTCTTGAGTGACTGTTAGCTCAAACAACCTTGATAACAAACCCGCTCTCGCAAGTGAAGTTATAAATACTATGATTGTAATGATAATTACAGAAATTGTTAAAAAATTACCGACTTCCCTAAGTTTTAGTTGTAGTGGTGTCTCCTTATTCCCAATTTCTCTTACACGCTTAGCTATCCTTCCAAGCTCTGTGTTCTCACCAGTTCTGACAACAACAGCTTTTCCACGACCATTAATAACATTAGTTCCTGAAAAAACCATGTTTTTTTGTTCTGAAATAAGAGAAGCGTAATCAAGCTTCTTCGTGGTTTTCCTGACAGGAGTGGACTCTCCAGTTAGTATTGCTTCTTGAGTTTCAAGATTAACAACCTCTATTAATCTTGCATCAGCACTAACAGTCATCCCAGTTTCTAAAACTATAATATCACCCGGCACTAAAAATTCAGAGTTCACTTCTTTAACCTTACCTTCTCTCAAAACTAGGGCTTTTGGTGTTGAAAGTTTTTTCAACGCTTGAATAGATTTTTCAGCTTTAAATTCTTGAGTGAATCCAAGAATAGAGTTTAACAACAGTATTATCAGGATTACAATACCATCAACAATTTCATCAGCAAAGAAAGCAACAACTACTGCAAACACGAGCAGCATAACAAGAGGGCTTGAGAATTGTTTTAAGAAGAGTAGGAAAGGATTAATCCCCTCTTCTTTCCTAATCTTATTATAGCCATACTCTTTCAGGCGTTTTTCAACCTCTGACTCAGTTAAACCAGAGATTCCTGTTTTTAACTTTGACATCACGCTTTTGTAATCTTCATCATAAAACAAAAAAAACCACCTCTTTTTAGTTAAAGATAAGTCTAAGCTCTAATACTTATTTATTCTATACTATTAAAATTTTTCTACATTAGAAAAACAACCATCCAAATTTTTTACAGAATCAACGCAAGAGATCATAAAATCAATAGGAATAATAGTTTCTCTCCTACAATGCTTGCAATAACCTAAAACATAGTGTTTATCATCCTTGAAGTATAACCTCCAATTTTTGAGTTCTTCACCACAGTATAAACAAACATCCTTTTTAAAAAACTCTTTAATATTCTTTATAAAGTGATCGCGCATGAAAAAATGCCTAGGGTCATGAATTATAAATCTTTCGCTTAACAATCTTTATCTAAAAATTTATAAAAACAGGAACAATTATTCTGTTTATGAAGAGAAAGAAGAAGGCATCCATGTTTTTTTCACCGCTAATGTATGTCAGTTTTTTAATATTCTTAATCTTCCTATTGGTGATTGTTAATTCAAAGAATAGGAGTGTTAAGAATTTAAGGATTGGTGAGGAAGCCTTTTCAATACTCAAAATCCAACAAAAAGCTGAGAAGTTAAGGTTTTATGTTCAACAATCAGCTTACTACGCTGCTAAAGATTCTGTCAATGAATTCTTGAGAAATGGCGGTTTTTCAGAACCGAAAAAAACACTCGGTTCTTCACTCTGGTCAGTGAAAAAACCAGATTTTGATAGTGAACTCTCAAAATTATTTTCCAAGAACCTAGTGAAGTACTTAGAAAAAAGCCCTGAGTTTATACCAAGAGATTATGCTATAGTAGTTTCTCATGATGAGACGAATGTTTATTTTGCTGGGAAAGCACTTGAGAATATAGAGTTGCTTGGCGGAAAACCAGTTTTCAAGGGATTAATCTGGCCAACTGGAAGATTTAAGGGTAAATACTCAGTTGCAGTTCCTTACGGGCCAAGAATCCATCCAATAAGAAAAACAAAGAACTTTCACACAGGCATTGATATAGATGCTGATTCAGATGAAATATACGCTGTTGCCGACGGTGTTGTAGAAGACATTTTTACACAATGCCCAGAATGTTATTATAAATCAGAAACTGACAGGTCAGATGATTCCTGCTTCAAATGTAATGTTGGGTATGGAAATTATATTAGAATAAAGCATGATGGTTTTGAAACTATTTACGCACACTTAAGAGAGGTTAAGGTTGATAAGGGGGATACTGTGAAAGCAGGAGATGTTATTGGTCTTATGGGAAGTTCTGGAACCTCAACCTCAAGACACTTACACTTTGAGATAAGAGTCGATGGAAAAACAATAGACCCCTTGTGTTATTATGAGGGTTTGGATATTAATGCGAAAGGAGCGAGGTGCAGCACTACAAAATACTCAATAAACGCTTCATTCAACACAAGCATTCCATTAAGATTGAAGGACTATGAAGAGTTAAAACTTGTTGTTGATGAAATAATAAAGGATTGTAAGAATCCATCAATTATTGATAAAAAGGATTGTGTTGAAAAAAAATTAAGTGCTGCTGGTTTTATTTATAGTTTTGATTGTTATTCAGATTTTGAAAAACCATTCTACACAATACTACAAGGTATTTATGATTGTTCTTATTCAACAGATGATGATTGTGTTTGTTCTATAGGTAAAGACCTCTTCAAAGGTAGATTGAGTGATTACTCAGCTAATTACAAGATAAACTTTTTAGAGGACAATTCAAACAACCAATTGAAAACATACGCTTTTGTGAGTTTAGAATCACAGGATCAGCTTAGTAAAAATGATGAGAAGATCGATGAGAGCATTGAGCACTTAGGCTTAGTCAGTGTT
Source organism: uncultured Methanosarcinales archaeon (assembly GCA_964573865.1). Classification (GTDB taxonomy): domain Archaea; phylum Nanobdellota; class Nanobdellia; order Woesearchaeales; family WAPY01; genus CAZNLC01. The sequence continues at coordinate 2,786 of CAZNLC010000031.1, forward strand.
AGGAATAACAATCTTGAATTGAGTAACAAAAACAACATAGTATTATTATTGAGGTATAAGGACGGTGTCTTCAACACTCTAAAACTTAAAATTGGCAATAAAGCAACACAAGTTGATAAAATTTTGATATACAAGAACGGTGGTTTATTCTTTGTAAAACCTACTAATTATAAATATTTTGAGAATAACTATAAAAAGTGTAATCTCAACAGAGAAGTGTTTAACATTTGTGTTTCTAAAATGCGTTTTTCAATAGACCTTTCATGATAAACATTCCAACTAGTACTCTAACTATAGAAAATTATATAAACAAGTAACAGAGAGCTTTTTCTAATGATAAGAATACCTGTTGAGCAGATTATAAGGAAGATAAAGGAGAAAACGAGTTATAGTGAAGAAGCAATAAACGATATGATAAGTAAGAAGATAAAACAACTCTCTGGTTTGATAACAAGGGAGGGTGCTGCGAGAATCGTAGCTAATGAGCTTGGTGTAAAGCTTATTGAAAAGATATCTGGAAAACTCAAGATAAAAAATATTCTCTCAGGTATGCGGGATGTTGAAGTTGTTGGGATTGTAAAACAAAATTTTGGGGTTAGAGATTTCTCAAGCTCTGGAAGGAGCGGCAAGGTAGCATCCCTAATAATAGCTGATGAGACAGGCTCAATAAGGGTTGTTTTATGGAATGATATTGCTGACAAAGTATCATCTCTAAAGAATGGGGATGTTGTGAAGTTAGTCGGTGGTTATGTCAGGGAAAATCAAGGTGTAAAAGAAGTGCACTTAAACAGTCGTTCAAAAATCATAATAAACCCTCCGGGTGAGAAGGTTGAAAGCATAGATCTAGAATATCCAAGAAAGAGAATATCAGAGTTGAGTGAATCAGACAGAGATGTGGAGTTGAGGGCAACAATAGTCCAAGCCTTCGAACCAAGATTCTATGAGGTTTGCCCTGTCTGTGGAAAAAAACTTGTTCTTTCAGAAGGCGGTTTTGTTTGCGAAACACACGGTCATGTTGAACCAAAAGAAGCATATGTTATTAATTTAATGGTTGATGATGGTTCTGGAACAATAAGACTTGTTTGTTTTAGAGAACAGGTTTTGAAGGTTCTCAACAAGAATGAAGAAGAACTATTGATAATAAAGGATAATCCTGAAAAATTTGATGAGTTGAGGAGAGAACTCTTAGGAACAGAGATAATCGTTCAAGGCAGGGTTAGTTTGAATAAAATGTTCGGTAGGTTAGAGTTCATAGCACAAAACATAAAGATACCTGATTATGAAAAAGAGATTGAAAAGGTGAAGAAGGAACTCGAAACAACAAAACAAGATAAAGATATTGTGCAGGATAGTGATTTTGTAACTAAACAGAATAAGAGTGATGAAGATGACTCACAGCCTGATATAGAAGAAGAAGAGATATAATAAAATAATGGTAAGCAATAACATGTGTAATCTCTAAAGTTCTAAAAGACCTATGATACTTTATGTTAAGTGTAATTTTTGAATTATTCGTAAAATCACACAAACACTGGACATTCTTGTGGAAAGAGTTTTTTAATTATGGATTGTTCTTGCTGGAACAACAGCAAAGGAGGGCTTGAAAATGGAAGAAGGAAAAAACACACCTGAAAAAAAGTTCAAAGCTGGTTCAGTTGTAGTTACTGTTTGGAACAACAAAGCAAAAAACAAACTTGGAAACACAGTTGAATTCAAAACAATAACAGCACAGAGGAGCTACAAATCAAAGGATGGTGATTGGAAGAGCACAAACACATTTAGGGTAAAAGACATTCCTAAAATAATCATGCTTTTGAACAAAGCATTCGAATACAATTTCTTAAATGAAAACAACATAAAAACTGAGGAAACTTTATAAATAAAAAGCACACCCTTTAATATTATTAATTGTAAGGTGATAATATGGAAAAAGAAAAAAATGAAAATCTCTCACTAACTGACATTCCAGGAGTTGGAGCTGCAACAGCTGAAAAATTGGGTCTAGCAGGTTATAGTAACCTAATGAGCATAGCAGTTGCAACACCAGGAGAACTTGTTGAAGCAGCTGGTGTTACAGAAGCAGCTGCTCGTAAGATAATAAACTTTGCAAGGCAAAAACTTGAGATGGGTTTTGAATCAGGAGAGGAGATTCTTAAAAAGAGGCAGAGGGTTGAGAAAATAACAACTGGTAGTAAAGCGTTTGACAACTTGTTAGGAGGGGGTTTTGAAACAGGAGCCATAACAGAAGCATTTGGAGAATTTGGTTCTGGAAAAACACAACTTGCGCATGTTCTAGCAGTGAATACTATAAAAGCAGACCCAGAAAGCACAGTAATTTACATTGATACTGAGAACACATTTAGACCTGAGAGGATAATAGAATTAGCAAAAGCTGCAAAGCTTGATCCAAACAAGGTTCTAAGACAAATAAAGGTTGCGAGGGCTTACAATTCAGACCATCAAATGTTATTAGCTGAGAAAATAGATGATTTCATAAGAAAGGAAAAACTGAAGGTCAAGCTTGTTATTGTTGACTCACTAACAGCACACTTTAGAGCAGAGTTTATAGGGAGAGGAACATTGGCTGATAGACAGCAAAAACTCAACAAGCACATACACACGTTGATGAAGATAGCAGACACTTACAACGCTTGTGTTTATGTTACTAATCAGGTTATGGCACGGCCTGATGTGTTCTTTGGCGACCCAACACAGGCAATAGGAGGTCACATAATAGCACACGCTTCAACTTTCAGAATATACTTGAGAAAAGGTAAGAAAGGGACAAGGGTTGCAAAATTAGTTGACAGTCCAAACCTTCCTGAGGGAGAAGCTGCTTTTATAGTTACGAAGGAAGGAATTAGGGATGTTAAGAGTTAATTGATTATTTTGATTTTATTTTTTAGTATGTATACGGATTTTTGATTTTGAACAAAGCATTTTAAACTCAAAATACACCATAAAAACTTACGAGTTAAACCTTTAAGATGAGAACGTTCATAGCAGTTGATGTGAGTAAGGAAGTGAAGGATGAACTCCTAAGAATACAGGAGAAATTGAAGTTTGGAATCTTTAAAAAAACGAATGATTTTCACATAACACTAAAATTCTTGGGTGAGAAAACAGAGGATGAAGTTGATAAAATTATAAAAAAATTATCTGAGATAAAGTTCCATTCTTTCACACTAAAACTTAGCAGTATTGGTGTTTTCCCAAGCAGGAAATTTGTTAGGGTTGTTTGGGTTGGAACAACAGGAGATGCTATAAATCAATTACAAAGATTAGTTGATGACAAACTCTCAGAAATTGGCATAAAACAGGAGACTCAATTTTTAAGTCACATAACAATAGCAAGGGTTAAAAAAATAGATGATTTAAGGGAATTCTTGGCATTGTTAGACGGAATTGTAGTAAAACCTATAACATTCGAAGTTAACACTTTTTCCCTTAAAAAATCAACACTAACACCACAAGGACCTATTTATGAGGACTTAGAAGTATACGAGTTATAACATTAAATAAGATTTAGCGATATATTAGTGCATGGTGTGATATTGTTCATATATCTTTATATATTTTATACATGATTAAAAACAATAACCTATTCTAAAAACTTAAGAACTAATTTTAAGATTCTGCTTGATTCGTTATGAAAGACATGGTTCTCATTACTTAACACTTTCAATTCTTTTTTATTTGTTGGTATTATTTGGAACAATTCCTTACATTTTTGTAAACTCACAGTTTTATCATTATCTCCAATAATTATTAATGTTGGAATGTCTAATCTTTTAGCAAGCTCTAATTGGTCGTACCTTTCTTTGTCATCAAAAAACTCCTTTTTCAACCTTCTCTTTTCACCCCATGAATTAACAAACTCAATATAACCCTGCTCCTCTAATTTTTTAATGTATTCTTTTGTAAATCTCTTCTTTATTATCTTAACTGCTGGGGCAAGCAAGACAAGCTTATCATAATTCTTGTAGTTTGAATACTCAATCAAAGCTATAGAACCTCCCATACTATGTCCGATCACACAAATCTCTTCTACTCTCCTTTTAAACCACTCAATAACACTCCTTAAATCCTCAACATACTTAGTATAGGTTCTGTCCTCGAACTTACCATCGCTCTCTCCATTCCCTGAAAAATCAAATCTCAAAACTAAGAAATTATTCTTTTCTAAATC
>CAZNLC010000032.1:0-6793 GCA_964573865.1 uncultured Methanosarcinales archaeon
TACTTAAAAAATTTAATGACAGAGGAGAAGGTCAGGAGTGAAGGACTTAGTGAGAAAAAGGAATTATTAAGCGAGGAAGAAGAAAAGAGGAGGAAACTACAGCGGCATATAAACTCAATTAACACGAAGATAAACGCAATTAAAAATGAGATTAACGAGGAAGAAAAAACATTAGAGATTCTTGAAGAGAAAAATAAGGTCATGAACCAAATAATGAACGAAATGAAGGTCTTAGAATCAGCCTTCAATGAGAAACAAAAGCAATTGAGGAACTACGAAGAAAAACTAAAATTGTTTAATGCAGAGGTAAAAAAACTAAGCCAAGAACTTGAAAAATTCAAGGTTAACTTTGAGAAACAAGAGCTTAAGAAAAATATTGAAACGCTGGAAGGGAAAGTTAGGGATTTAAGCTTGAAATTAGCAGGCTTGAATAATGAATTGAACACCCTGAAAGAAAGGAGCAATGAGCTTTCTAAAGAGTTAGAAGTTAAGATTTCATTGAATGAAGAACTTGAAAAACTCAAAACAAACATTGAAGAGCATGAAAGAGCAGTTTTGAACGAGGAAAAGCTCCTAAACCTAAAAAAGCAGGGTGAGGAAGAACTTACAAGGATTATGGATGAGAAAGCCAAGAAAAAAGCAGAAATAGAGACAACAAAGAAAACATTAGACACAGTTTCAAAGTCGGATAAATGCCCACTCTGCCTGCAGAGTATAACCCCAGCTTACAAAGAAAAGATTACAGATTCAAAACTGAAGCTTTTGGAGAAACTTGAACATGAATTGGAAGAGATAAACGAGCATGAGATTAGAGTTAGGAACAATCTCAAAAATTTAGATGAACAAATAAAACAAATTTCTTCAATAAAACTCACTCTAACGAAAGAGAAGGAGAGGTTAAAAAACATAGAAGAGAAAGTGGCGAGCTTAAAGCAGAAGGAAGAGGACTTAATCAAAATCAACAAAAGAATAAAATCAATTGAGAACATGAAAGAACTAAGTTTGGAACTTGAAAAACACGAGAGAAAACTTAAGGAGATGAAGTTGTTGAAGGAAAAGATTGAGATGTACGAGAGGTTGAACGATAAGAAAGTTGAGAAGGAAAAGGAAACACTTGAAATACAGTTGAGCATCAAGGAAAAACAAAAAGAGATAGAAGAAACAAAGAAGAGGATTGTAGAATTAAAGGAAAAATTGAAATCATATGAGAATGTAGAGAGTAAAATTGAAGAACAGAGGAAAAAATTGAATGAGATGAAAGAAGCATTAAAAGATGAGGAGATAAAAAGAGCTTCGCTCTCAAAGGAACTAAACTTAGTTGAAGATAATATAAAGAAACTTAAGGATGAAATAGACACAATGGAAGAATCAAAGAAAAAACTTGCAAGATTAACATCTTTGAGATATTGGATAGAAGAACACTTCATAAATCTTATTGCTCTGATTGAGAAACAAGTGATGGGAACGATATACCACGAATTCAACGAACTATTCAAAACATGGTTTAACATGCTTGTTGAAGATGAAGCAATAAACGCCAGGTTAGATGAAGAATTCACACCAATAGTAGAACAAAACAATTATGAGGTTGAAATACAAACCTTGTCAGGCGGTGAAAAAACAAGCTTAGCGTTAGCTTACAGGCTTGCATTGAACAAAGTTGTTAATGATGTAACCCTTGGTGTGAAAACTCGCGATTTGATAATCCTGGATGAACCAACTGATGGTTTTTCAACACAACAACTTGACAAAGTGAGAGATGTTATAAGGGAACTTAACATGAAACAAATCATCATTGTAAGCCACGAACAGAAAATAGAGAGTTTTGTTGATAGAGTAATAAGGATAATGAAGGAAAACCACATAAGCAAGGTTGTGGATCAGTAAGAAAGGTAAGAGAGCATTAAGTAACAGCATATGATTAAGCAACATGTGATTAATTTAGTTAAATTTAAAAGTATTACAGAACAACTTCTTCTTTGTGGGGCCGTAGTGTAGCTTGGACTATCACTCCAGCTTGGGGTGCTGGCAACCCGGATTCAAAAAAATATTGAAAATTCCGGCGGCCCCATAACCATAAGCTCCCGTAGTATAGTCTGGAAGTACACAACCCTGCGGAGGTTGTAGCCGGGGTTCAAATCCCCGCGGGAGCGTTTTTATTCTTACAAGGAAATATATGGAAAGAAACTTCTAACCTTACTCTTTAGCTTCTGGTAGATTGTGTTTGTATCGAGTTGTGGATTGTCAACAATCCACCTGTAAATCAGCGGGGTTACCAGAGCAGCTCCAATTGTGTTGCTGATAAGATGGTTCAGTGTGAATGGTATCTGGGCTATAAGGGTTACAATAAACGGGCTATTAAACAAGAAACTACTCATCACAGGACCTGTTATAAAATCATAGACTAATGTTGCCACAATTGCAAAACCTACATAGTATCTTGCTCTGTTAGTCTTATTTTTTAAGTAAATACCAGCTGCTAAACCAATCAAACCGTACATTACAGCAGTTACTATAGTCCAAATTCCGAACCTCGCAAAGCTTTTCGTTGGATGGATACTATCATAGATTAGTATTGATAAAAATCCAAACAGAAAGCCAGAGAACCAACCCCATTTTTTTGAAAAAGGCATTGTTGTTGTCATTATAGGCTCAACATTTGGTGGTCTGAATGGAATCATCCTGAATAAGAAACAAAACAGCATTCCAAGAAGATACTTCACACTGCTGTGTTTTAACTCATTAATATGAAGTGGCAAGAGCGGTGTAATATTTTTTATGTAAAATTATAAAGTTGAATTATAAATAATAATCCTGTTTTCATTATTATTTTCACTACACTCCTTTTTCACTCTGTAGCTTCTATTATAGAATACTCTGAGCATGTTGTTGTGCTTAATCTCAAGACGCACAAATGATTCCTCATCAAAAAACCTTTTCAGCTTATCCCTGGCTTTTTCAAAACATGTTTCAATCTTTTCATAGTTTTTCATGGTTGGTCTTGTCATTGAAAGTAGTAAGAATCCCTTGTATTCCCAAGCCTTAGCATTTAGAAAATCTATTCTATCCTTGAAATTGTTGAGCTTCGAATAAAATCTTGTTCCTTCTATCTTTTTTAGTGTTAACAACTTTTCTTGCATTTCAAGACTGTATTCCTCTGAAATCTTTATAGAATTTTCAATGTTGCTCAAAGCACTTTGCAACTCACTAAAGGGTTCGTCCTCTAGTCTCGAAATCCAAAATTTGATTACGCCAATGAGTGTTGAAGCTTTTGTCTCCAAGAAGAGGTATTTACACTCCTTTGTTAACGATGTGGCAATTGTTGTTCTGAAATTCTTTAGTATGGTGTAAAGATTTTCAGAAGCCTCTAAGGCATCCCTTTCATACTTTAAAATCTCACTTAAGTTACCACTTTCAACTTTAAAGCTGTATTCTCTTGCTGTGTGGAATTTTTTAGACAAATCTTCTGACAGAGAAAGAGCAGAGTTTATCTGTTCATTCAGCAAATTGATAAGATTTTCGTACTTGAATATGCTCTCAGGATCTCCTGCAATAGGTTCTCTAGGAAGGTTTCTGTATGATTCTTCTACCCTTATAATCAATGAATCGTATTCTCCCTTGCTCAACCTTTTCTTCTTGTAAATGCCAAATTTTTTATCCATGCTCATTCAGTACAAGCACTTCTTTAAAAATTTTTTCAATTTAATAGTAGTTAAAACATTAGTTAAAACTATAATTGGAAAAATACAATTGAAAAAATTGACAAAAACAGTTTCTTTTAATCATTCAATATCTTTCCTAACAACCTCTCCAGGAAGTGTTGTTCTCCCGGGCCAGATTTTCCTTCCAGGATAAATAGAGGTGTGAATTCCAGTGTGAACATTGTCACCGATTACAGTTCCAAACTTCCTCCTTCCCGTACTTATAAGTTCACCCTTAACCATTGATTTTACTTTAGCGTTGTCATGTCTTAGATTAGCAGTTATTGTTCCAGCACCAAGATTAACATCAAAGCCAATAACAGAATCACCAATATAGCTTAGGTGTGCACAGTTTGAATTATCAAAAAATATAGAGTTCTTTATCTCAACAGCTTGTCCAATATGGCAATTGTTACCTATCGTTGTTCCAGGCCTCAAGTAACAATTAGGACCTATCTTACAGTTTTTACCAATCATAACAGGGCCTTCTATGTAAACCCCGGATTTTATTACAGTTCCTTCTCCAACAATAACAACTCCACTAACATGGACATTCTCTTCTAAAATACCTTCCACTTTTGATTCCATTCTTTCAAGCAAAAACTTGTTTGCATCCAATAAACTCCAAGGATAGGTTATTGGAATCCAATAATCCTTTACTTTGACAACTCTCATCCTAAATTGCTTTGAATAATCTGTAATTGCATCTGTAAACTCATACTCAGAGCGAGAACTAACCTTTAATTCCTTCACATAATCTCTAATTCTATCACTAACCACATAGAGTGCTGTGTTCGCGAGTTTTGTTATTTCAGCTTTTTTACCTTGTGGTTTCTCAATAATCTCTTTCAAAAACCCGTCTTCCTCAACAACAGCACCAAAATTCTCTATATCTTGGACTTCCTTAACAAGAATACAATTCTCAAACTTACAACACTCTTCTATATCCTTTCTGCTGAAAATGTCGTCACCACTCATAATTAAGATTTTTCCACCAAGCTCAGGATGTTTCTCAAAAACCTCCATAACAGCATTTCCTGTTCCGAGTTGTTCCTGCTGTTCAACAAAGATTATCTCAAAGTCAAATTTTTCCTTATATTTACTTATAAACTCAACAACCATTTCTTTTTTATAACCAACAACTAAGTAAAGCTTGCTTATCAAACCATTTAGTGCTTCTAAGTTGTGCAGTAAAATCTCTTTATTAGCAACCTTCAATAGGGGTTTTGGTCTTGTTATTGTTAAGGGCCAGGTTCTTGTTGATTTTCCAGCAGCCAGCATTATAGCCTTCATAGTCTTCACCTTAACCTTCTTTTTTATTGTTACCAAGTTCCTTTTCAACAGTTTCTCCAATCTCTCTTGCTAATCTCATTATGAGCTCTTCATCAGGACCCTCTATCATTATCCTCATAACATTTTGAGTGCCAGAATACCTGACAACAACCCTGCCAGAACCTCTGAGTTTTTCCTCAACCTCCTTTATTTTCTTTGGAACAATGTTCAATTCACTCAAAGGTTTCTTCTCAACAACTGGTTTGCTTATTAAAACCTGGGGTTTCTTCTCAAGCAGAGAAGCTAACTCTGATAGTTTCTTACCCGTCTCTTTCATTATTCTCAAAACCTGCAAAGCAGCTATTGTACCATCACCTGTTGTTGTGTAATCTAAAAATATTATGTGACCTGAAGGTTCGCCTCCAAGGTTGTAGTTGTTCTTCCTCATTTCTTCAATAATGTATCTATCCCCAACCTTTGTACGGACTGTTTTTATACCGAGCTTTGTGAAAGCTTCTTCCAAGCCTATATTGCTGAGGATAGTTGTTACAACAGTATTCTTATTTAACAAGTTTCTCTTTTTTAGTTCTAAAGCACTCATTAACAGGATATGGTCACCATCAATCTCGTTACCATTTTCATCAACCAAGATTACTCTGTCAGCATCACCATCAAGACTTATTCCAACATCAGCTTTCTCCTCAATAACAGCTCTCTTAACAACATCCGGATGTAACGCTCCACACTCCTCGTTTATGTTCAACCCATTTGGTTTGGCGTTTAAAACTATAACCTCAGCGCCTAACTCTGATATTATCTTTGGAGTTACAGAATAAGCAGCTCCGTTCGCACAGTCAAGCACAACTTTTAATCCCTTCAAGGATTTGTTTGATATTGAAGACTTAGCAAATTCTATGTAACGACCTCGAGCATCATCTATCCTCTTAACTTTCCCAATGGATTCTCCTGTTATTTGTTCAGTGTTTGTTTCATCTGAAAAGAGTATTTTCTCTATCTCCTCTTCCTCCTCATCAACAAGTTTGAAACCTTGATTATCAAAAACTTTGACTCCGTTATCCTCTGCAGGATTGTGAGAAGCTGATATCATTATTCCAGCGTCAGCTGCAAAACTCTTCACTAAGTGGGATATTGCTGGTGTTGGCATAGGACCAACCAAATAAACATTCACCCCTGCTGAGCAAATTCCAGATGTTATGGCATTTTCTATCATATAACCTGACACTCTTGTATCCTTACCAACTATGATAACGGGTTTTTTACCATTATTGTGTTTTCTCTTGAAGTAGATTGCTATTGCTTTTCCAAGTTTCACCAATAGCTCGGGTGTCATGGGGTACTTGTTTGCAACCCCTCTAATGCCATCTGTTCCAAAGAGTTTTCTCATATTAACACCTCTTTATTATTCAACACTCTCTTCTATTATATAACCACAATGCTTGCAGTAAAGTTCTCCATGCTCTCTAACAATATCCTTTGAACCACACTCAGGGCACACCCTCACAATTCCATTAGTGTTCTCCTTAAGTGGTTCCCTTTCCTTATGAATTAATTTCTTTTTCTTCATTTTACAGTAACCGATTTTGCAAGGTTTCTTGGTTTGTCAGGGTCTAAACCGCGAAACACCGCTAAGTAATAAGCGAGTATTTGTATTGGAATAATCATCAATAATGGGTTGAGGTTTTCCATTTCTGGAATCTTTATGAAGTAGTCAAACACAGGATTTTTTTTGGAGCTAACCCCTATTACAAATGCACCTCTTGCTTTAACTTCCATAGCGTTGCTTATTATTTGTTTCTCTT
>CAZNLC010000033.1:0-6780 GCA_964573865.1 uncultured Methanosarcinales archaeon
AGGTTAATCTCCGAGAATGATTAAAAATAGGAGAAGGCTCAGATCCATTTTTAGAGTTAAACTTTAATCCACAATTCATTAAAAAACCAAAACATTTATAAATAGGTATGTTTGCCTAATATTGATGGGCTGGCAATCTTTCTTTAAGCTTAAAACAGTGAAATAACACTCGTTTTTAGTTTAGAAAGGTTGCCAATGCTCGTTTCAAGCTGAAAGCCCCGGTGGTGTAGCGGTTTATCATAGAGCCCTGTCGAGGCTCTGACCCGGGTTCGATAAGTGTTAATTTCGGAAATCCCGGCCGGGGCGTTCATTTTAAAGTTGATCGGACGGGCCGGTAGCTCAGCCTGGAAGCTTGAGGAAAGCTGGGCAACAGAGCATCGGACTTTTAATCCGGTGGTCGCGAGTTCGAATCTCGTCCGGCCCGCTTTTAACACTAGAGAGCTGGTGGAAAATGATAAAGCACATTTTGATACCTGAACACATTAAACTTTCTGAAAAAGAAAAGAAGGAACTTCTCGAGCGTTATCACATAACAACTAATGAACTTCCTAAAATAATGAGGAGTGACCCTGCAATTGCTCATCTTAAGGTTAAACCCGGTGATGTGATAAAGATAATTAGGAAGAGTCCAACAGCCGGTAAATCAATCTATTATAGGGTGGTTTCTAATGAATAAAACATCAGACGCTCTGTTAAAGAGTTTTTTCAGCGAGGAATCATTCGTCAGGTCTGACATAGAATCCTTTAACAATTTTGTTGACTATGAACTCCAAAATATAATAAAGGAGGAGCATGAGATTGAACCGACAATTATACCTCACGATTTGGAGAGTTTCAAGATAAGGTTTGATAAGATACTCGTTTTAAAACCCGAGATTACGGAAGCTGATGGTTCTAGAAAACCAATTTTTCCAATGGAGGCAAGGCTTAGGAAGATAACATATTCAGCTCCGATATACCTCTCAGTGAGTTCTCATGCTGATGGAACACAGCGTGAGTCTGTTAAGGTCCATATTGGCAACCTTCCAATAATGTTAAAATCAAAGTATTGTCACCTTTATAACCTTGACGCTGATAAACTTATTGAACATGGTGAGGACCCTTCTGACCCTGGAGGTTACTTTATAATTAATGGTAGTGAGAAGGTGTTGGTGAAGATTGAGGATTTAGCTTCTAATAAGTTTTTGGTCACAAAATCAGCTGTTGGTCCGAGTGAGTTTATTGGAAAGATTTTCTCTGAGAAAGGTTCTTTTAAGATTCCTCACACTATAGAAAAGTTCAAGGATGGAATCTTTTATTTAAGCTTCACAAGGGTTAATAGAGTTCCAGTAATTGTTGTCATAAAAGCTTTGGGATTGTTGAATGACCAGCAAATAATGAACTTTGTTAGTTCTGAGGAGCAGTTCGATGAAATACTTGTTAACCTTTATGAGTTCGCTGATATTAAAACCAGAGAGGACGCTGTTGATTTTATAGCCAAAAAGATTGGTATAACACAGACAAGGGAGATTAGGATTCAAAAGACAGAAGAGATTCTTGATAAGTATCTGCTTCCAAATGTTGGTTCTTCTGAAAAGGATAGGATTTACAAGGCTTATAATCTTTGCAAGTTTTTGAAGAGGTATATCCTAATTATGCGTGGCAGCTTTAGTGAGGATGATAAAGACCATTACGCTAATAAAAGGGTTAAGATGAGCGGTGATTTGTTGGCTGAGTTATTCAGGGTTAATTTTAGAGTTTTAATAAATGACATGCTCTACAATTTTCAAAGGATAGTTAAGCGTGGTAAGATTCCTTCATTGAAGGTTATTATTAGGGATAAACTCTTAACCCAAAGAACATACAGTGCTTTGGCTACTGGTGTTTGGGTTGCTGGGAGGAAGGGTGTTTCTCAGAGGATTCAAAGGCTCAATTTTTTAGAGACCATGTCTCACTTGCAAAGGGTTGTTAGTTTGTTGAGTTCAACTCAAGAAAATTTTAAGGCGAGGGAACTTCACCCAACACACCTTGGAAGGTTGTGTCCTATTGAAACACCTGAAGGTACAAATATAGGTTTGAAGAAAAATCTTGCTTTGTTGGCAAGTGTTACTGGTAGAGGTGTGGATGAGAAATCCATAATCAAAAAGTTGAAAGACCTTGGTTTAAAATCTCTAGACCAACAATAGATAACAATGAATAAACAAAACAAGATGAAGAACTAATAAGCACTTAATAAGAAAAAGGTTAATGCTTATGTTGTTATTATCAAAAAATAAGTTGGAGTTAAGGTGGGATAATGGCTGATGTTTTTTTGAACGGTAAAATCATTGGTTATGTTGATGATCCGAAAAAGTTTGTTGAAATGTTGAGGGAAGAAAGAAGGCGTAATGGAATTGACCTTTCTGTGAATGTTCGTTATGACGAACGTGTCAATGAGGTTTATATAGAATCTGATAAGGGTAGGTTGAGGAGGCCTTTGATTGTTGTGAGAGATGGTAAACCTTTACTCACAGAAAAGCATGTTGAGATGTTGTTGAACAATGAGCTTAAATGGTCTGACTTGGTAAATCAAGGTATAATAGAGTACTTAGATGCTGAAGAGGAAGAAAATGCTCTGGTGGCGTTTTATCCTGAAGAGTTGACTCCAGAACACACTCACTTGGAAGTTTCCCCTGTTGCAATGTTTAGTTTGTGCACTTCCCTTGTTCCATTCTCTAATCATACTCAGAGTGCGAGGTTGAATGTTGGTTCAAAAAATCAGAAGCAGGGTATTGGAATTTATGTTTCAAACTATCATATAAGGATGGATATGGATGTTAATGTTTTGCACTATCCTCAAGTTCCAATTGTTAAGACTGTAATGCACGACCTTTCTAACTATGAGAAACATCCTGCTGGTCAGAATGTTGTTGTTGCTGTTATGAGTTATAAGGGTTATAATATGGAGGATGCTCTTATTATAAACAGAGCTTCAATTGACAGAGGTTTGGGGAGGAGCACTTATTTCAGACCTGCTATAACTGAAGAGCTCAGGTATCCTGGTGGTTTGACTGATGAAATAACAATACCTGATAAGGATGTTAAGGGTTATCGTTCAGAGTATGATTACAGGTATTTAGAGAGTGATGGTATAATCTATCCAGAAGCGAGGGTTAAAGAAGGTGATGTTCTCATTGGTAAAACAAGTCCTCCGAGATTCCTGAGTGGTTTGGATGAGTACAGTTTAACTTCTGGTGTTAGACGTGAGAGTTCTGTTGCAATGAAGCACGGTGAGGAAGGAATAGTTGATTCTGTTGTGATAACTGAGAATGTTGAGGGTAATAAGTTGGTTCAAGTTAAGGTTAGGAACACTATGATTCCAGAGATTGGTGATAAGTTCACAAGTAGACACGGTCAAAAGGGCGTTATTGGGTTGATAGTTGAACCTGCTGATATGCCCTTCACTGCCTCTGGAATAACTCCTGATATAATCTTTAGTCCTCACAGTATACCAACTAGGATGACTGTTGCCCAACTTATAGAATTAATAGCTGGTAAGGTTGGTTCTTTAGCTGGCAGATTTGTTGATGGAACAGCATTTGATTCTGAGAAGGAAGTTGATTTGAGAAAGGAGCTTCTTGAGCTTGGTTTTAGGGAGGAAGGCGTTGAGACGATGTACAATGGAGAGACTGGTGAAATGTTCAAGGTTAAAATCTTTGTTGGTAATATCTATTATTTGAGGTTGAAGCACTTGGTTGCTAATAAGATACACGCGAGGGCTCGTGGTCCTATCCAATTACTAACTAGACAACCAACTGAAGGTCGTGCTAAAGAGGGTGGTTTGAGGCTTGGTGAGATGGAGAAGGATTGTTTTGTTGCTCATGGTACTTCGTTGTTGTTGAAGGAACGCTTCGATTCTGATAAGGTTGTTGTTCCAGTTTGTCAAAAGTGTGGTTTGATTGCAATTCAGGATTTTTACAAAAAAACAGCTTATTGTCCTGTGTGTGGTGATGATTCAAAGATAGGTTTTATAGAGATAAGTTATGCTTTCAAGCTTTTAATGGATGAGTTAAAGTCAATGGGTATTTATCCAAAGTTTGTTTTGAGAACAAAGTATTAAACCATGAATTATACTATAAAAATCAAACTTGTAAAAATCAATTAAAATCAATTATAAGAGTGTGTTTAAAATGGAGGATTTCGGGCTTGTTTATCAAAAATTGGATAAGATTGTATTTGGAATGCTTAGTCCAACTATGATAAAGAATATGGCTGCAGTGAAGGTTGTAACTCCAGAGCTTTATGACAAGGAGGGTTATCCAGTTGATGGTGGGTTGATGGACACGAGGATGGGAGTTATTGATCCCGGACTGAAGTGTAAGACTTGTGGTGGTCGTTTGAAGGAGTGTACTGGTCATTTTGGTTATCTACCATTAGCAAGACCTGTGATTAATGTTAAGTTTGTTAATGTTATTCTTGATTTGTTGAAGAGTACTTGCAGTGAGTGTGGTAGGCCTTTATTGGATGATAGGAAGATAAAGTTTTACATCAATCAATTGAAAAAGATTGAGGAGGAAACTGGAGTTGTTGATAGAGATAAAATCTCTGAGATTATTAGCAAGATGAAGAATGTTAAGAAGTGCCCTCATTGTGGTGCAAAGCAGCATAAGATTGCTCTTGAAAAACCAACTACCTTTTTAGAGGATGATAAAAAATTAAGTCCAATAGAGGTTAGGGCAAGGCTTGAAATGATAAGGGATGAGGATTTGCCATTGTTTGGTATAAATCCAGAGTTTGCAAGGCCTGAATGGATGGTTATAACAATACTACCAATACCTCCAGTTACTATGAGGCCAAGTATAACTTTGGAAACTGGTGAGAGAAGTGAAGATGATTTAACGCACAAACTTGGTGATATTGTTAGGATAAATCAGAGGTTGTTTGAGAATATAAATGCAGGTGCTCCTGAAATCATAATTGAGGATTTGTGGGAATTACTACAATATCATGTTACAACATACTTTGATAATGCAATAGCACAGCTTCCTCCTGCTCGTCATAGGAGTGGACAACCTTTGAGAACTCTTACTGAGAGAATAAAGAGTAAAAGGGGTAGGATAAGGCATAATCTGGTTGGTAAAAGAACGAATTTTTCAGCGAGAACTGTTATTAGTCCAGACCCAATGTTAGAGCTTGATGAAGTTGGTGTTCCATTTGTTATGGCGACAAAACTTACAGTTCCTGAAAGAGTTACTGAGTGGAATAAAGAATACTTGAAGGAGTTTGTCAAGAGAGGTCCTAAGGAGTATCCGGGAGCTAATTATGTTATAAGGCCTGATGGTAAGAAAAAGAAGATTACTGACGAATCAAAAGAACAACTTCTTGAAGAGATAGAACCTGGTTATGTAGTGGAGAGGCATTTAATGGATGGTGATATTGCGTTGTTTAATAGACAACCATCCTTGCATAGGATGAGTATGATGGCTCACAAGGTCAGGGTTCTGCCATACAAGACACTAAGATTGAATCCTGCTGTCTGTCACCCTTATAACGCTGATTTTGATGGTGACGAGATGAACCTTCACATTCCACAAACAGAGGAAGCCAGGGCAGAAGCAGAGCATTTAATGAGGGTTAACACTCAAATAATTAGTCCTAGGTATGGTTTGAGTGTGATGGGATGTATTCAAGATGCTATTTCTGGAAATTATTTATTGACAAAGGAGTTAGAGCTTTCAAGAGAGGAGGCTTTACAATTATTGTATGAGGCTGGAGCTGAAGACCTTTCAAGATTACCTCATAAAAAGAGGGTTAGTGGTAAGGAAGTGTTTAGTGTTGTTTTGCCGAAGGATTTTGATTATGTTGGGAGGTCAAAGTCTGGTAAGGTTGTTATAAAGAATGGTGTTCTCTTAGAAGGTGTTATGGACAAAGCAAGTTTGGGAGTTGAGTCTGGATTAATGCTTAGAAGCTTACATGTTAAGTACGGTAAAGAAGAAACATTTAAGATTATAGGTAGGATTTTCAGACTTGGAATTTATGTTTTGTTGCATTATGGTATGACTAACCTGCTCTCAGATACTGACCTTCCTGAGGAAGCTATTGAAAAGATAAATAAGATTCTTAATGATGCTGAACTTGAGGTTAAGGAGTTGATAAGAAAGTATCATTCTGGAGAGTTAAAGGCATTTCCAGGTAGGACTTTAGAGGACACTTTGGAGGTTAGTATATTAGAGGTTTTGAACAAGGCGAGAAATGATTCTGGAGAAATAATAGAGAAGTATTCTGATAAGGAGACAAGCACTCTGCTCATGATAAGGTCAGGTGCTAGGGGTAAACTGTTAAATCTAATCCAGATGGCTGCTGTTGTTGGACAGCAAGCTTTGAGGGGAAAACGTATAGAGAATGGTTATACTGGAAGGACGCTTTCACACTTCAAGAAGGGTGATTTAGGGCCTGAAGCTCATGGTTTCATAAGGAATAGTTTTAAGTCAGGAATGAATCCGAGAGAGTTTTTCTTTGCAGCAATAACTGGTCGTGATTCATTGATGGACACTGCTTTGAGAACTCCAAAATCAGGTTATCTGTACAGAAGGTTAGCTAACGCACTTCAGGACCTCAAGGTTGAGTATGATTATACAGTGAGGGATTCCAATAATACAATTATTCAATTTTCTTTTGGTGATGATGGAATTGATGTTTCAAAGTCAGAGGCCGGAAAATTGAATGTTAAGAGGATAATACAAAAGGTTTTGGGAAAGTAAGGTGATAATATGAGTTCAATAACTTCATTATTAAACAAGTATAAGAATGTGCTCCCTCCGT
>CAZNLC010000034.1:0-6666 GCA_964573865.1 uncultured Methanosarcinales archaeon
ATGAGGGCTATTAATATCAATAAGATGATAAGAGCAGGTGCTAAATTCAAGATGTTAGTTGCTGATTGGCATGCTTGGGCAAATAATAAGTTTGGTGGTGACCTTGAAAAGATCCAAGATGCGGGTAATTTAATGATTGAGACATGGAAAGCATCAGGTTTGGATATGGAGAATGTGGAGTTTGTTTGGGCTAATGACTTAATAAGTAAACCAGGATATTGGAAAAAGGTAATGAGAATAGCAACAAACTCTACCTTGAAGAGGATAATAAGGTGTGGTCAAATAATGGGTAGGACAGAAAAGGAGATTCTGAAAGCATCACAAATAATCTATCCTTGTATGCAAGCAGCAGATATTTTTGAACTTGAAGTGGATGTTTGTCAACTTGGTCTTGACCAAAGAAAGGTTAATGTTTTAGCAAGAGAACTTGCTTTAAAACTTGGTTTTAAAAAACCAATTGCAGTTCACCATCACATGCTGATGGGGTTACAAGCAAAACAAACAACCACAACAGATAAGATAGAACAGGTTATTGAACTTAAGATGTCAAAGTCAAAACCTGACTCTGCAATATTCATGACTGATTCAAAAGAGGATGTTGAGAGGAAGATTAAAAAGGCCTATTGTCCTGAAAAACAGATTGATCAAAACCCAATAATAGAGTATTGTAAGTATATAATCTTTGAAAAATACCCAAGGATAAGGATTGAGAGGCCAGAAAAGTACGGTGGGGACTTGGAAGTGAATTATGAAGAACTCATTGATATATATTCAAGAGGGGAGTTACACCCTCTTGATTTGAAAAAAGCAGTTTCTTATTACATTAATGAATTATTAGAACCAGTTAGGAAACACTTTGAGAAGAACCAAAGGGCAAGGGAATTGTTAGAGAGGGTCAAGAGTTATAGGATAACAAGGTGATAAAATAACAAGCTCGTAAAAAATTGAATGTGTAAAATAAAAACTCCAAAACTATTAAATACTACTTTTGTTTTTTCACTTTTATTCTGGTGATAATTATGGATTTTAAAGACGCGGCTGAGTTCGCAGTGGATTATGCTTTGAAAAAAGGTGCTGAGTATGTGGATGTTAGAGCTGAGAGTTCAAGCTTCAAATCATTCTCAATGCAGAATGGCATACTAAATGGTGTAAGTTCTGGAAATGATACTGGGATAGGTGTTAGAATTCTAAAAGGCTCTCTTGGTTTCTTCTCAACAAACAAGTTGAACAAAAAGAATATTAAAGAATTAGTGGAAAAGACGATTAGAAATGTTGAAAGAGTAAGACTACATCACAGAATAGAATTCTCAAGTGAAAAAACCTACAAAAAAAACTATAAGGTTGATGAGAAAATCAAGATAAGCGACCTTAGCTTGAATGAAAAAATCAAATTTCTCAAAGACATCGAAGCTCATACTAAACAACATGCAATCAGTAGATACTTCTCCCTTAGCGAGCAAAAAACAAAAAAAATTGTGATGACCTCTGAAGGTTCAAGAATAACAAGTGAAATACCAAGATTATCCTTCTATTACATGCTGACAATAAAAGCAAAAAATGATTACGCACAACACTTCTGGCAATTTGGAATGAGCTCTGGTTATGAAGCTTTCAAAAAATGGAATTTGTGTGAAGAGTTAAAAAACACCGCTACTGCTCTCAAAAAAAACTTAGAATATGGTAAAAAAGTCAAACCTCAAATCATGGATGTTGTTGTGGCACCACAAGTTACTGGAATAATAGTTCATGAAAGTTGCGGTCATCCTTACGAGGCTGATAGGATTCTTGGAAGAGAGGCTGCTCAAGCTGGAGAATCATTTGTCAAACCTGGAATGCTAAAAAGCTTGCTTGGAAGTGTTGTTGTGAACATTGTTGACGACCCGACTTTGAAGAATAGTTTTGGTTTCTATTTGTTTGATGATGAAGGTGTCAAAGCAAGGAGAAAATTCCTAATGAAAAATGGCAGGATTAATGAATTTTTACATAATAGAGAAACATCATTTTTAATGGGATTAAAGAACAATGGCAGTGCCAGAAGTACGAGTTATGAGTTTGAGCCGATAGTGAGAATGTCAAACACTTTCATGCTCCCAGGAGATTACAAAGAGGAAGAACTGATTGAAAATGTAAAGTTTGGCGTTTATATAAAAAATTTTATGGAGTGGAATATTGATGACAAAAGATTAAACCAAAAGTATGTGGGAGCTGAAGCATACTTCATAAAAAATGGGGAAATAAAAGAACCTGTTAGAAACCCGATTATCGAAATAACAACACCCGAGCTCTACAAATCAGTTGATGCTGTCGCTGATAACCTTGAATTCCACGCAGGAACTTGTGGTAAGGGAGAACCAATGCAAGGAATTCCTGTGTGGTTTGGAGGCCCAAGTTTCAGGATGAGAAAAATCTTTGTGAGGTAAAAATGCTCGCTGAAAAATTCATGAAAAAACTTAAACTTTTAGGAGCTGATGATGTTATAATCGAACAATTCAAACAAAACTCAACCCAAATAAAATTTTACAATTCAAAGATAGGAGTAGTTAAAAATTTTGAATCTGAAAGTTTATCATTGTTTGTAACTTCAAAGAAAAGAGTGTTGAGAACAAACATAAGAGAGCTCACACCACAAAATATGAATAAGAAAGCACGACAAATCATGAAATTAGTAAGATTACTCCCTGAGAAAAAAGATTATTATGGTATTGCGAAAGGTCCGTTTAAGTATAGGAAAAAACAAGGCTTGTTTGAAAAGGATGTTGAGAGTTTGGGAAAACAAATAGAAATTGTTGAAAGTGCGATAAACAATTCATTGAATCATGGAGCTGAAAGAGTTGCAGGTGTTTTAGAAACAAGCGTTGTAGAAAAAAAATTGTTTAGCAGCAACCTTGTCAAAACTTCACAGAAGGAAAGTTTTGCATATCTATCAATAAGATCCTTAATTAAAAAGAGTTCTGGACACACAACCTCTTGCTCAAGAAGCTTGAAAGGATTAAACCATAAAGCCAAAAGTGCAGAATCAGCAGAGATAGCTATTCAGGGTATTGAAACAAGGAAAATTCCTGTTGGGAAGTATGATATAATATACTACCCCTTAGCTTCTTCATCAATAATAGAAAATATTGGGGAGTCTGCTTCAATATTTAATGTTGAAATTGGTTCGTCCTGTTTCTCAAACAAGATTAACAAGAAAGTCGCATCTGAAATTGTTAATATAAGCGATGATCCAACAAACAATAAAAATCCAGGGTCAACATTGTTTGACATGGAAGGTGTTCCAACAAGAAAAAACAGGATTATAGAATCGGGTATTTTGAAAACTTACTTACATAACACATCAACAGCTAAAAAATACAAAACAAAAACAACAGCTAACGCTGGGTTAATAGCTCCAGAAGTCCATAGTTTAAGATTTGGAAATGGTGATTCAAATCTTGAAGAGATGGTCAAAACAACAAAAAAAGGTCTAATCATTACAAACACTTGGTACACGCGATTTCAAAACTATGCAAAAGGCGATTTTTCAACAATACCAAGAGACACTATACTGATACTTGAAAACGGCAGAATTAATGGTGCGACTTATGGGATAAGAATAAATGATAACATAATAAGGATGCTCAACAACACAACAATGATAGGTAAAAAAACAGAGTTCACTCTTGGTTGGGAGACAGAGAAAGTTCATCAAATACCATTCTTTAAGGTTGAAAATGTTTTAATAACAAGACCAAAATAATCTTTTCTTAGAAAAGTTTAAAAGCAAACCATCACTCCTAATTGTTGGTGTTTTAATGAAAGTGAACAAGAACAATGGCTCAACAGAAAATGATGATTTAAACAGGATAATCTATGGAATGGGGTTTACCCAAGAGCAGGAAAACGAAGCTTTAAGGGAACATGTGAAGAGACTAGAAAATGAATTATTAAGGTTGAAAAAACCTCCATTACTCATAGCAGAGCTGATAGATTTTTTTGGGGATAATGCAATAGTAAAACTTGAAAATGGAAACCAATTTTTTGTTTCCGTATCGAGTTGTTGTAAGAGGTTAAAGCCTGGTGATTTTGTACTTCTAGAACAAAAAAACCTTACTGTGATTAGAAAAATACCTAAAAGAAAAGAATTTAATGTTGAGAAATTTGTAATATTAGAAAAACCTTCTGTGAAGTGGAAGGACATTGGTGGTTTAAAAGAACAAATAGAAGAAATAAAAGAGGTTATTGAACTCCCACTAAAAAAACCGCAACTCTTCAAAAAGGTTGGTATACAACCACCAAAAGGGATACTCCTTTACGGACCGCCAGGAACTGGAAAAACACTGTTGGCAAAAGCAGTTGCTTCATCCACAAAATCAACATTCATAGAAATAGTTGCTTCTGAACTTGTTCAAAAGTTTATTGGTGAAGGTGCTAAGCTTGTTCGTGAAATATTTGAACTTGCCAGGGAAAAAGCACCTTCAATAGTGTTTATTGATGAACTTGATGCTTTAGCAGCCAAGAGAGTTGATGTTGGGACTTCTGGAGAGAGGGAAGTTCAAAGAACATTCATGCAATTACTTGCTGAAATTGATGGTTTTAAACACCTAAGCAATGTTAAGATAATAGGTTGTACAAACCGAATTGACATATTGGACCCTGCAATTCTAAGACCTGGACGCCTTGATAGACTAATAGAAGTGCCAATGCCTAATGAAGAAGCAAGGAAAGAAATATTTAAGATTCACACTAAAAATATGAGATTAAAAAGGGTTAATGTTAACAACATAATCAAAAAAATGAAAGGCTTCTCCGGAGCTGATATAAAAGCTGTTTGTACAGAAGCTGGCTACTTTGCCATAAGAGCCAACAGGACAGAAGTTACTGAAAATGATTTCTTGAAGGCTATAGAAAAAGTGAGTAAAACGAGTGAAGAGGATAAGAGTTATCTAAGAATGTTCGGTTAAAAATAAAAAAAATATAAATATCAAAGGGTTTTCTTTAAAAGAGCGCGCTGTGAAGAAGTGAACACCAAGGAGCTTTGCGATGACTTCTGTTCTTTGCTGAGCGCGCGCACCTTCTCCACAAAAGATTTATAAAATGAAAATGAATAACAACGGATAATGAAGACCCACAGCAAGATTTACTACTTCATAAGTTTAATGAGACCGCATCAGTACTATAAAAACCTCTTAATATTCTTACCTTTAATATTCGCAAAACACCTCTTATTAATTAATGATTTGTTAAAAACAACAATTGGTTTTTTACTACTTTGCTTATTATCATCCTCTTATTATATAATAAATGATATAGTTGACTATGAGAAGGATAAAAATCACCCTGAAAAGAAGCTCAGACCACTGGCTTCTGGAAAAATCAGTAAATCAGAAGCTCTCATCACATCAATATTTTTAATACTAATAGTGTTATTCTTCTCATACAGAATATCAACTCTATTCTTCTACGCTCTTATCACACTATTAAGCCTAGCGTTGATGTACAGTTTCTGGCTGAAAAATGAGGTTTTTGCAGATATTATAATCCTATCAACAAACTTTGTTATAAGAGCTGTCTCTGGAGCATTCATAATAAATGTTAAAGTCTCACCATGGTTAATACTCTGTACCTTTTTCTTAGCCTTATTCTTAGCGTCAGGAAAGAGAGAAGCGAACATTGCACTCTTGAATGAGAAATCAAAACTCTACAAGAAAGTTCTCTTAAAATACAATAAAAACCTAACCAGAACTTTAATGATAATATCAACAACCTCCTTAATAATATCTTACTCACTATACAGTTTTTTAAGTGATTTTAAGAACCTCATTATAACACTACCAATTTCGCTGTACACTATTTTTTATTACTTCTACCTCATTGAAAATGGAAGTCCTGTTGCAAGGAATCCAGAGCTTGTCTTCAAAGAAAAAAGAATCTTAACAGCTATTATCATTTGGATGCTACTAGTTTTACTCTGTGTTTATACAAATATAATAAGAATACCACTATTAAAATAAAGGAGGTGTAAAAATGCAAATAATACAAATAATAATCATTTTATTCGGACTATTCGCTTTCAGCAGAACATTCTTAAGGTTTAAGGAAAGCAAGATAAATCGGTTTAGTTTTTTATTTTGGAGTGTTGTTTGGATTTCAGTGATTATTGTGGCTATAATTCCCGCAACAACAAGGATATTCACAAAAATAAGTGGGGTTGGTAGAGGTGTTGATTTCTTAGTTTACACCAGCATAATAATCTTGTTCTACTTAGTGTTTAAACTGTATGTCAAGATTGAAAAAATTGAGCAAGAAATAACTGAGATCGTGAAGAATATAAGCTTGAAAGAACTGAAAAGGAGAAAATGATAATAGACACACATATGCATACCAATTTTAGTGATGGGAAAAATTCAGTTAATGAAATGGCTGAAGAAGCTTCAAAACTCGGTTATGATATAATAGCTTTTTCTGACCATGTATGGAAAACAACCAATTGGGTTTCTGAATATGTTGAGGAAATCAGGAGAACTCAAGAAAGAATAGGTAGGAAGATAAAGTTGTTAACCGCTTTAGAAGCGAAACTAATTAATTTTAATGGCGAGATGGACATTAAGGATGATGACTTAAAAAAGATTGATTTCTTGATAGGAGCAGTTCATAGCATCCCCATAGACAAATCTGGAAAAGAAAGGG
>CAZNLC010000035.1:0-6415 GCA_964573865.1 uncultured Methanosarcinales archaeon
TATCCTTTCATCTTTAACGCCAAAACCGTAAGCTATACTATCACCAACAATAAAGTAATGATTAAAATCCACCATTATTAACACCACTTTAAAATAATAAAATAAAAAAGCAACCTGCTTAAAAATTTTTCTAAATTCTCATTTTGGGCATCCTCAACAATTTTTATGTTAGCATAGAAAAATTTAAATATAAGTTGGTTTCAAAGCAGAACACTCAAGAATAGGAGGTGTGGTTATGAGGGCTTGGCCTTGGAAAACCCAAGATGAAGATGATGATGAAGAGAACACTGATTACGAAGATTATGATGAAGATTCTGAAGAGGAGGATTGGTAACCCTTTATGCTGGAAATCTAACAAATCATTTTGTTTTTAATTATTCAATTTTTCTTCTTATCCTTCTTATCATTATAAATTATTTTTTGGAAAACTTTTTATAGTCTCAAGGATAGTTGTAGATTATGCTTGCGGGAGTTGTTGGTAAAGCGAATGTTGGAAAATCAACTTTCTTCAAAGCCTTGACACTTGCAAATGTTGAAATAGCCAATTACCCATTCACAACTGTAAAACCAAATCACGGAATTGCTCATGTTAGGGTTAAGAGGGTTGATAAGGATTTCAATGTTGTTGCGAATCCAAAGTCAGGTTTTCTGATGGGGGATTACAGGTTTGTCCCATTTGAGATAATGGATGTTGCAGGTTTAGTGCCCGGAGCTCACAAGGGTCGTGGAATGGGAAATCAATTCTTGGATGATTTAAGACAAGCTGATGTTTTAATCCATGTTGTTGACGCTTCAGGTTCAACAAATGAAAACGGTGAATCTGTTCCATTGGGAACTTACAATCCAGTTGATGATGTTCTATTCTTAGAAACAGAGATTGATTTGTGGTATCTTCAGATATTGAAGAAGGGTTGGGAGCATTTTAGTAAGAAGGTTCACCTTGAACACAAAGAAGCTTATAAGGAGATTGCAAAGCAATTTTCAGGTTTGAAGATTAGTGAAGAAGATGTCAAGGCTGTTATGTTGGAATTAAACTTGAATCCTGACTTGTTAAGATGGGATTCTGATGATTTGTTCAACTTTGCTAAAACTCTTAGGAGAAGAACAAAACCTATGATCATTGCAGCTAACAAAGCAGACGTTAGTAGTTCTATTAAAAATATAAACTTGTTAAAACAGAAGTTCACTGATTATGTTGTTGTTCCTTGTTCTTCAGAATCAGAGCTTGCTTTGAAAGAAGCTTCTTCAAAGGGTTTAATAAGTTATATCCCAGGTGATAATCACTTTGAAATTTTGAAGCCGGATGCTTTGAGTGAAAAGCAGATTTCAGCCCTAAACTTTATCAAAGATAATGTTCTTGAGAGGTTTGGAACAACAGGAGTTCAAGAAGTTATTGACAAGGTTGTTTTTGAAGTTTTGAATATGATAGCGGTTTTTCCAGTCTCTAACTCTAAACTTGAGGATTCAAAAGGCAACATCTTGCCTGATTGTTTTTTGGTTCCAAAGGGAACAACAGCTCACGAATTCGCTTATAAGATTCACACGAGTTTTGGAGAAAAATTTATTAAAGCTATTGATATGAGAACAAAGAGAGTTGTTGGTAAGGATTACATAGTAAAACACAGAGATGTCTTGGAGATTGTTGCAGGTAATTAATGATTAAGATGCTTGAGATAGCTTAAAAAGAGGTGGTTTGTTTGGTGCTTTATCCTAAGATTCCATTTGAGAGTTCATCGTTTTTCCTTGAGTCATCAATAGCAAATTTATTCTCTGACAAGGCTTCTCCAAGAGTTCCTATTAGTAATTATTTCATTCCTAACAAATTCTTGTTTTTCTCCAATCTCGGAATAAAAACTCTAAAAAGTGAAAATCTAACAAGGTATATGCTTTCTAACCTTAATTTTTTGAGAGGGAAAAAGTTTGACAATCTTCTCATAGGACCTGGCTCAGGGGCTTTAGCTCATATAAGTTCTAGTCTAAACACCTTTTTCCTCCCAACACACACAACATTTGTAAAGGCTTCTCTAAGAACACTAAGAGTTGATGATGCTAATTCTTACATAAAATCATGTTCTAAAATAGCTAAGAAGGTTTTATCCAACAACAGTGATGTTGACATTGTACTCCATTACGATCCAATCCATGATAGGGCTCTGTTAAAACACTGGCTTGTTTTTAGAATTAAGTACTTAAGCTTGAACAAGGTTCACAAGAGAATCATAAATCATTTTTTGAAGAAAGAGGGAGTTTTATTTTATTTTGAGAACAAACAACCTTGGCCTTGGCATAGGATAAATGAGCATGTTTGGTTCCAACTTGGTGGTTATGGAGGGTTAAGTTTTGAAGAGTATCAAGGGGTTTCTGAAAGGCTTGTACCCTGGGTTGATGGTGTAAGTTGGAGATTAACGCCTAACAAGAGTTTGATGTATGATTCAGAATGGGGGTCTTCAAAAGAATTTGGTGATTCAATCAGAGAGTTTTGCAATGAACATGGTTATTCATTTGTTAGGATAAAATCAGAGCATATTATGGACTTGAGCTTTTTCGCAGCTTTGGTTTTTTATGAAATGTACAAGCCGAGGGTTAATGGTTTTTTGATTGAAAATTTTTGGGCTCACTCAGCAACTGCAGCTCAACTTTCAAGGTTAGTTCCTTATTGGATTCCATGGCCTGATTGTTTCTCGATGCTAAAAGCAAGAAAACACCTTGAAAAACTCTTAAGTCTGAGCATTCCAAAAACAGCGAGGATTGGTAGGTACTGCGCAACAGGTCCTGACATAATGAATGTTAAGCATTGGGAGGGTTTTTTCAAGCTATTGTTTGACAAGGTGGAATTCTACGGTGCTGTTGAAGATGTAGGCTTTAAAGGCATTAGTGCTGTTAAGCACTTGATAGCTGATTTGTTCTCAATACCAAACTTTGTTGACCACATTTACAAATTATCTAAAATAATAAATGATAAAAGTTCAAGAACTCTAGACCTAAGAGCTTTCCTAAAAATAGCGAGAAAGAGTGGTCTTGTTGTTAAACACAGGTGAGATTGTGAAGATAGGCTTTTTTACTGAGACTTACAAACCGATAAAGAGCGGTGTTGTAACATCAATAATCAATTTTAAGAAAGAGCTTGAAAGGCAGGGTCACAAAGTTTATGTTTTCACACCAAAGTATCCTGGTTATAAGGATGTTGATAAGAACATAATAAGATTAAACGCTATTAGAATTCCAAATATGACTTATGCAATCACACTGCCAATTAAGAGTAGAGTGTGGAAGTTGTGTAAGAATCTAGATATAATACATGTTCACCACCCTGTTTATATTGGAAGGCTTGCCTTGTACATTGCAAGGGCTTATAATAAACCACTAATATTCACAGCTCACTCCAATTATGAGGATTATAGTGTTTACATAAATTTAAGCAAGAGTGTTTCAAAAAAACTCATCAGACTCTACATAAAATCTTTCTTAGAACTTTGCGATTACATAATAGTTCCTTCCAAAAAAATGTTTGACTTCTTCAAAAAACTTAATCTTACAAAACCAATAGAACTAATACCAACTGGAATCAATATTAAAGATTTCAATTCAAAAATCAGTGACAAGAAGGCTTTATTAGTTAGGAGAGAACTTGACCCTGATAATAATAAAATAATCTTGCTTTACATTGGAAGACTTGCAAAGGAGAAGAATGTAAAACTCTTGATTAGACTAATGAAATCAATGCGAGCTTCAATGGCGAAGAAGGTGTTGTTGGTTATAATCGGTGAGGGTCCTGAGAAGGAATTTTTGGAGGAAGAAATAGCACTAAATAAACTTAGCTCTAGGATTAAGATGCTTGGTGGGTTTGTGGATTATAAAAAATTGATCCCATACTACAAAGCAGCAGATATTTTCATAACACCTTCAAAGCAGGAGAGTCAAGGTTTGACACTATTGGAGTCCATGGCCTCTGGAACACCTGTTGTTGCAATAAAAAATCTTGGGAGTTCAACCTTAATAAAATCGTATAATAATGGGTTGCTTGCAAGAAACGATTTTGAATTTATGAGGATGGTAAAGAGGCTTGTGAACGATAAAAAACTCAGAATCAAACTGTCAAACAAAGCCCTTGAAACTGTCAAAGAATACTCAATAAAAGATTGCACTAAAAAACTTCTAAAGGTTTATGAAGAAGCCATAAAAAATAAAAAAATCATGATTAGGGAGAAGAAGAAGAAGTTTAAAAGCATTACCTCAAATATAAAAGAATTCTTACCTGTGGAATTAGTGAGTGAATTATTGGAAAATAAAAAGTAGAACTTGAACAAGAACAAAGAATATTCTTGCTTCTATTTTTTGCTCTTCGCACCCTTCCTTCTACGACTCATTTCAAAAGTAGTTGCTAAATCAATTATGTACTTTCCATCACCGATCTTATAGATAAGGGGTTTCTTCTTGAAAAGCTGTACCAAATCAAGCTCGTACTTCCCGGGCTTAAGTATTCTTATGCTTTCAAAGTCGAGAACAACAGGCTCTTCTACTTGTTCACCACCAATCAGCTCAAGAACATCCTTCTCAATCTCTTTCTTTTCCTTACTGGTTAATTTTGAAGTTGCTTTTTTCAAAGCTTCAAGCTTTTCCTTCTTTATATAAAAGAATAATTTACCACCACAACTACAACCCTTCAGTATTTCAGGAGCTCCATCATCATAAATTCTTCCGCAACGAACACATTGATGTGGCATAATAATAAAAATAAAGAACTCCTTTATAAGTTTTTGTTTTTATTTTTTCTCATTATTTCTTATTCTTTCCTTTGTTCTTCTCCCCTGCTTTCTCCCTTACCTTGCTTGTTCCCTTACCCTTAACACTCTTCTTCTCTTTCCTCTTCAACTTATCCTCAGTGAACAACTGAATCCTACGCGGGTCTTTCTTTATTTCTTTAACAACAGAAGCTGGTCCCAGTATTGTAAAACCTGCTCTATAGCCAAGAACTATGTTAACAAGATTTATCCTTAACCTCTTCAAGAAATTCAAATCCTTCTGCTCCGGGTAAATAACAGCAAGCTCTATTCCCTTAAACTCATCATCGATTTCTTCCATAGTTGTTTTTATAAGCTCAGCTTCCTCCTCCTTTCTCAACCTTCCCTCTAACAAAACAATCTTGTTTTCCTTGGCTATTTTGAGAAGCTTCCTAATCCTACCTATTGAACTCAAACCTTCTATTTCAGAGTAAGGAACAAATTCTAGAGTTATCATCTTCCAGCAACCTCAAACAACATCTTATAAAATTCTTCAATATTGTTGCCGTACTTAGCTGAAATACCAACAATCTTATATTGTGGGAAAGCAGCTTCAAGCTTTTTAAGGTTTGATTTCTTCAAATCAATCTTGTTACCAACTAACAAAACAGGTATTTTCCTCGCTTCTAAATTTCCAATAATGGTTATGTTGACCTGAGAGTAAGGGTCCTTTGTCGAGTCCAAAACAACGACAACAACATCCATATCATCCAACCACTTAATAGCATCGATAACTCCCTTAGTAGCTTCCTTAGCCCTCTTCTTAGCCTCTGACTCCTTCAAACCTGCTTTTATGAAATCCTCATAATCAATCTTAGTAGCAATACCAGGAGTATCAACAAGGTTGAAAGTTAATTCCTTATTACCTGATTTTATAGTCACTTCTTCCTTTATCTGTATTTCACGAGTTTCGTGAGCAATATTAGAAACCTTTCCCATATCCTCGCCAAGCCAATCCTGGCAAATCCTATTCGCAAGGGTTGTCTTGCCACCATTAGGAGGTCCATAAAGTCCAATCTTCAAGTGTTTTTTTCTCCTAAAAATATTCCAAAACCACTTTCTTAAAAAACCAAAGAGTTTAGGCATAGGAAAAAGCAGGAATAACATTATTTAAATATTTTTCTAAAAAACTAAGTGTTATCCCGTTGAGTTAGAACAATGATTAAAGCGTTCAACTTATACGGTGCAAAATATGAAAATATTTATAAACATAATGTTTATATAGTGAGATGTGGTTGAAATGAACAAGAAAATCCTTATATTTGGCTTGGTATTGCTTGTGGTTGGTGTTGCAACAGCTTCTACATTACTCTTTCTTTTTCCTTACAAACCAACTCAACCACCAACAGCAGTGGATGTTAATTGGACACCAACAGCAGTGGATGTTAATTGGACACCACAGGGCGTTAAAGAGGTTGTGAATGCAAATAGTAAATTTGCTTTTGACCTCTATCATGAATTAAGTAAAAAAGAAGAGGGGAACATCTTTTTCTCACCTTATAGTATTTCTGCTGCTTTTGCAATGGTATATGAGGGTGCAATGGGGAAAACAGCTAAGGAAATACAAGATGTCTTTTACTTCCCAGAGAAGAATGTTTTGAGAGCAAACTTTGCCAGGATTTACAATAAAATTA
>CAZNLC010000036.1:0-6349 GCA_964573865.1 uncultured Methanosarcinales archaeon
CAAGAACCGCACCTTAGATATTTTGGTTGGTCTTTTTGTTTCTAACATTCTTTTTTTTTCCCCAAGTTTCTTTCTGTGGTCTGGATTATTTTTAACTAACGGTTCCAAATTATCAATCACCCCATTCAAAAAAATTAAGTGGTACAATGAACAGCAATCAAATACCAAAGGCGCATCCTCCTTCTTACTGATCTTATAAACGTGAAATGTCTGCTCAGCATAGTGAATGAATTTCTTTGCAGTATTCAAAAAATTCCCTCTAACCTCATCACTTTTACAAGTTTCTTCTTTTGCTTGTATAAGTTCTTTGAGATAATCAAATGATTCCTCTAATTTCTTATCCAGATTCTTAATCTGCACTTTTTGTGATAATCCTGGTACATACAACTCGTTGAGTCTATTCTCCAAATTATTCATTTCTTCTTTTATATCTTCAATTGTGATTTGATTTGTTTGTTTTCGCCTTAGGAACATTTTGTTCACCTCTTGTAAATGTTTAGAGATTACTTGTGAACAGTGTGAGAAGAACAAGTACTTAAATCTTTCGTTATTCACTACTGTAAGGTAGTTTAATTGTGTATCAATTGAGTGTGTATTGCCTCTTCCTAAAGTATTTTGTGTGCAGGTATTTTTCTGCTTTTTCACTAAGGGGTTTCTTTAAGAATTCCTTGTAGATTTTTTTCACTGTTGGATTTTCATGACACAATCTTAGCTTGAATGTTTTGTCAATTTTATACAAAGCGTTCATTCTCTTCTTTATAACTGCTCTTGTTGTTGTTAATGGTTGTCCACCACCTCCAATACAACCTCCTGGACAAGCCATCACCTCTATAAAATCAATTTTTAAAGTGTTTGATTTTATAGCTTCAAGTATTTTTCTCGCGTTTCCAAGCTCGTTAACAGCTGCTATTCTCAAATTTCTATTCCCAATCTTGTAATTTGCTATTTTTATTCCTTTCAAACCCCTAACTTCCTTGTAATCTATCTTTTCATAATCATTCTTTCCTGTTATAAAATAATTCGCTGTTCTCAAAGCAGCTTCCATAACACCACCTGTTGTTCCAAAGATTTGACCTGCTGAACTCGCACTCATCAAATCATCAAAATCAGAATCCTCTAACTTCTCAATTTCAACACCAAACTCCCTCAACAATTTTCCAAGTTCACGAGTTGTTATTACATGGTCAACAACTTCCAAGTTATTCACTTTTAACTCTGTCCTCCTTGCCTCCTCCTTCTTAGCAGTGCAAGGCATTATTGAAACAACAACGATATTTTTTGGATCAATGTTGTTCTTTTCAGCGTAGTATGTTTTTATAATTGCTCCTAAGATTTCATGCGGGCTTTTTGTCGTTGATAAATTTTGTATGAATTCAGGATAAAACTCTTCCACAAAACTAACCCAAGCCGGACAACAACTTGTAAACATCGGTAGTGATTTAGATTGTTCTAATCTTGAAACGAGCTCTGCTGCCTCTTCCATTATTGTTAGGTCAGCTCCTAAACTCGTGTCAAAGACCTTATCAAAACCTAATCTTTTTAGTGCTGAAACAAGTTTTTTTGTAAGTATGACTCCTGGCTTTAATCCGAGCTCTTCGCCAATTGTTACCCTAACAGCAGGTGCTATTTGAGCAATAACAAACTTATCGGGATTATTAATTGCTTTAAGAACGGGTTGTGTTTCATCCTTTTCTATCAAAGCTGCTGTTGGACAGTGAAGAACACACTGACCACAACTAACACATGGTGTTTGAGATAGAGGAAGATTAAATGCTGTTCCAACTATTGTTTCAAAACCCCTATTAACATAATCAAAAACATTCACAGTTTGTTTCTCACAGATTTGAATGCAACGACCGCAAAGAATACATTTATCAAAATCCTTTACTATTGCAATTGAAGACTCGTCTTTTTCCCTCTTCCTTTGCTTTCCAGAATACCTTGTTTTGTTAGTTATTTTTTCAGCTAACCTTTGAAGTTCACAATGCATATTTCTATAACAATAATCACAATCTAAAGGATGATTACTTAGTATTAACTCCAAATTATGACGTCTCATTTCTATTAATTCTTCAGAATCAGTTATTACATTCATTTTCTCCTCGACAATTGTGTTGCAAGAAGTTCTTATTCTCCCATTTACTTCTACAACACAAAGTCTACAAGTCGCAATTGGTTCTAAGTCAGGATGACTGCAAAGGTGAGGTATGTCAAAACCTAACTTCTCCAACGCTTGAAGCAAGTACTTCTCACTTGTCTTGTACTTCTTCCCATTTACAATGATTGTTTTTTCACCCATAAGCATCGACCTTACATTTTTTCATCTCTCTTTTCAATCGCTTTAACAGGGCATTCATGATAACACATTCCACACCTAACACAAACATCTTGATTTATTTCATGAACTTCTAATGGTTTACCACTAATCGCTTTTTTGGGACAAACTTTAAAGCATAGGTGACAACCAGTGCATCTTTCTGGATTGATAAAGTAATAGAATTCTTTATTCGCAGGAACTATCTTTTCTTGATACTCTTCAAAGAAGTGTTTTATTGTTGAAATAACCGTGTTTGGAGCTGTTTGCCCAAGCCCACAAAGGGAGGTTTGTTTAATCGTTTCTGCTAAAACTTGAAGGTTCTTTAAATCTTCATAACTGGCTTTTTTATTAAGAATCTTCTCTAATAATTCGAGCATTCTCATTGTTCCTTCTCTGCATGGGACGCATTGACCACAACTTTCTGAAACTATAAACTCTATAGAGTAATATGCTTGTTCAACGATATCCTTTGAAGTATCAATAACAACCATACTTCCTGAACCTATTATTGAATCTACTTTTTTCACAGAATCGTAATCTAGCTCAACATCCAAATGTTTAGAACTCAAAAAACCTCCTGATGGACCACCAAGGTGTAATGCTTTGAATTTTTTAATGTCAACACCTGCTATTTCAAGAACATCTCTCAACTTTGTCCCGAATGGAATTTCAATGTATCCTGTTCTTAAAGAATCTCCACTTAGAGAGAACATTTTCGTTCCTTTAGAATTCTCAGAACCTATTTTTTTATACCAAGAGGCTCCCTTATTTATTATTATAGGAACATTAGCAAGTGTTTCAACATTGTTGATGTTTGTTGGTTTCCCCCACAAACCCTTTTGAGCTGGGAAGGGCGGTTTTGGTTTTGGCCTTCCAGGCATTCCCTGAATTGATTTTATAAGTGCTGTTTCTTCGCCACAAACAAAAGCACCAGCTCCAAGCCTTAACTCAATGTCAAGGGAGAAATCCTTTCCAAGTATTTTCCTACCTAAAAAGCCCTTTTTCCTTGCTTGTTCAATAGCAATTCTTAATCTTGAAACAGCGAGTGGGTATTCTGATCTTGTGTAAATAAATGCTTTTTCGACTTCCAAAGCATAAGCACTAATGATAATTCCCTCTATTAAAAGCTGTGGGTTTGATTCCACTAAAACACGATTCATAAAAGCTCCTGGGTCGCCCTCATCAAAGTTGCAGATTAAGTACTTTGTTTTTGATTTTGATTTTCTCAAGAACTCCCATTTTAAACCAGTTGGAAAACCAGCACCACCACGACCTCTTAAACCTGATTCTTTGACTTCTGCAACAATCTCTTCTGGTTTCATAGAAAGAGCTTTTTTCAGAGCTGAATAACCACCTATTGCTAAATAATCATTAATGTCCTCAGGATTGATTATTCCACAATACTCTGAAACTATCTTTAATTGGTGTTTGTAGAATTCCAAATCATCGATTCTTTGAATACTGAAGTCATAACTCTTACCATCCTCTCTAAATGCTAAAGCCTTTTCATGCTGTTTCTTATCAATTATTGATTGGAGTATTTGTTCAACATCATCCTGTTTTACTCTTGAAAAGATAATCGTTTGATAGTTGTCTACTTTAATTTCAACTATTGGCTCTTCATAACACAAACCAATACAACCGACCTTTTTCAACTCAATGTTGAATCTTTCTTTGAGCTTCTCAAACTGCTTGTAAACTTCCAAAGCACCTGCTGACAAACCGCAGGACGCCATCCCAACCTTAACACTTATCATTTTAAACTCTCAATAATCCTCTTCAATTCTTCTTTTGTAACCTTACCAATGAGTTTACCATCAACTTCTACAATAGGTGCCATACTACAAGCTCCAAAACAATTCACTGTCTCAAGGGTTATTAGTTTGTCTTTTGTTGTGGAGCCTGGTTCTATGTTCAAGAGTGATTTTAAAAATTCAAGGTTTGCATGGTTGTGTTTCACTGAGCAAGCTGTCCCCAAACAAACCCTTACAATATGCTTTCCACGCTCAACTGTTTTTAACTCATTATAGAATGTTACAACAGAATAAACCTTACTCAACGGTATTTTTAATTCAGAACTAATCACAATCATTGATTCTCTAGGCACAAAATTGAATTTTTCCTGCACTGACTCTAAAACCAAGAGCAAAGAATCTTTAACATTCGAATACTTCTTTATTATTTCAATTGTTTCTACAGTAAAGTTTTGTTTTTCCTGTGTTTTTTGTTCTTGCATTTTGGTTATTAAGCTTGCTTGAGCCTGAAATTTTTCTTTCTTAAAACAACAGTTGGGTATATCAGCACTAATGCAGAGAAAGCTGTTAGGAATTGGTTTATGCCAAAAGCTGTTAGGAATTGTTTTGGAACAATTCCAAAAGAGAAGAGTGTAAATGCAGTTGTAAATAAAAATGCTGTTTTTAAAACAGCACCTAAAACACCTGCCACGAACAGATTTTTCTTAAATTTGAAGTGAAGTACCTTTATTACTAAGACGAGTATTGTATTAGCAATCCATATAAATGGTATCATGTATATCAAGAAGATTGTAAGTGGCCCAAAGAGGATTGCTCTTGAAAGAGCTCCTAACGACGGCATTGTGATTATGGGTATCGTTTTCTTAAAATCCAAGTAAAGTGAAGCTTCTATCAACAACAAATTAATGATTGTTCCAACAAAAAATTGTGGATGCCCAAGCACAAATGGGATTAAAAATGCTGTTGTTGTCAATAGCAAGAGTGAGAATGCATCATAAAACCTGTTGAAATAATAATTATTCAATCCAAAACTCTTTGTAACAAAAAAGTGTTCGTTTTTATCCCGCATAATATCCCCTCTTTTTTCTCAGGTGTGATAAATAAAATAGTCAAATTTCACAACTAATATTTTTGAGAAATCGTAGAATTTTATAAATTTAACGATAATAAAAGGAATGAAAGAATAGATTAGTTTTTAACACTTTATTCTTTAGAACTATCCTGTGATTTTTTGTCTTTATCCTGCTTTTTACTACTTGATGTTTTAGCTTTATCCTGTTTAACCTTTGATTCTCCCTTCTTAACCTCTTTCTGCTTTTGCGTGATTTTCAAGGTTCTCTTCTTAACAGGTTTTTCACCCTTCTTAGCCTGTTTTTGTTTTTTCGGCTCCACATCAATACCAATCTGTTTTAGTGCAGAAACAACCTCCTCATGACTTGCGTTCTTTGTTATTTTTAGAATCTTCTGCAATGGTTCTATATGCTTTATATTCACCTTTCTACGTCTGACCTGCCCATCAATCACAACAAAGTTTTTATCAACAACATCAATTATTAAACCATACTTACCAGCGTCACGACCTGCGATTTTCATCACTAACCTACCTATTTGAATCATGATATCACCTTATTTTTGTGTTGCTCTTGCCTTTTCTTTCATTAGTTTTCTCAAGCAGGATGAACATATATAACCGCCATACGGTCTTGATGGTCTTTTTTGACTTTTAGCGTATTTTTTAAGTTCAGAAGGTAACACTCTTGGAACACCATGTAGTTCCTTGCCACAAATAGCGCACCTTGCCTTTTTAGGCTTCCTTCTTGTATAAGTGGTTTTTACCCTTCCAGATGGCATTCTCTTCTTAACCCTTCTAAAACTCCTTGATTTAAAGCGTCCAGCAGTCATCATTAAACACCCTCAAATGATTATTAACACAAGATACACTTGGTTTATCTAAATCGAGTAGAAAGGTTCTCCTTTTAAATGTTTTGGTTTTTAATACCTAGTGCTTAAAGCAGAATATCTAAGAGTAACTCGGAGATAAAGGTTAAAACAAGGAAGAACACACTAAACAAAACAACGAACCATAGTATTTTCTTGTTTTTGTGA
The DNA here is from genome assembly GCA_964573865.1 of uncultured Methanosarcinales archaeon. GTDB lineage: Archaea > Nanobdellota > Nanobdellia > Woesearchaeales > WAPY01 > CAZNLC01. The sequence goes on from CAZNLC010000036.1 coordinate 6,178, forward strand.
TAAACCCAAACAAATGGTGTAAGAAATGCTGCTGAAAGTAAATATGAAGTTAATAGAAATGTAAGGTCTTGCACAAAGTACCTGTTAAAGTGTATTTGTCCATATGAAGAATAATGATTCAAAATTAAAAATAATATTGCAATCAGGAAGATAATAAACAAAATAAATAAGA
>CAZNLC010000037.1:0-6316 GCA_964573865.1 uncultured Methanosarcinales archaeon
ATTGTTCCATGAGTATCTCAAATCAGAATGAGCATCAAATATTATAACTGAAAAATTCTTGTATATCTTTTCAAAGCCATCAACAACCCCAATACTTATAGAATGGTCACCTCCCAAACTCAAGATGAACCTATTCTGTTCACGCATTGATAACATAGCTTTAATGTGGGAACTTATTAGTTCCACTGCTTTTTTTGGAGTTTGTCTGCTTAAATTCAAGGCTTTGAGTGTTTTTATACCACTCAAAAAAGCTTCTAAATCAAGCCCCTCATCGTAGTATTCAAGCTCTGAAGATGCTCTTATTATTGCCTCGGGAGCTCTTGAAGCCCCACTAACAAAACTCATTTTACCCTCATACTTTATAGGAAAGATAAAATACTTTGAGTTCCAAGTTGCGTATTCCTTTGGTAGTTTCATAAAGTTCATTTTAGCATGAATTTAATCGACTATGATTGTTTTCAACTTTTCCAAACCACAAAAGTCAGTAGCATAATTATAAGCCCCTGCATTTATAAAAATGATTTTATCACCAACCCTTGGGTTCTTCAGATAAACCTTATACCTAAAAATATCCATTGAATCATTGGTGCAACCCTTGATAACATAGGGTTTTCCAGTAGAAGAATCTAATTCGTTCTCAACTAACAACCTCGTGTTCAAAACAAAAGTGTCCATTGCAGAGTTAAAGACAGAACAATTGATTATAATGTTATTATCATATATTGCTATGATTTCTGCCTCGAGCTTTACAGCAGGAGCAGCTATAAATCTCCCAGGTTCAATTATCATTTTAACACTAAAGTTTTTATTGAGCCAATCCTTAAACTCCAAGATTCTGTCAAATATCGAGTTCAAAAATTCAAGTTTGTAGTTTTTATACCTACATGGCAAACCACCACCGATATTCATAATATCAATACTTTCAAGAACACCTTTATCCAAAACCTCAGATATATCGCGCTTCAAAGACCACTCGCTGGTGTTTTGTGTTTTTCTGTGGAAGTGAATTCCAAGTTTTTTGATGTGAGTGTTCCTCCTGAGTTCAGGCACTAATCTGTTTATCTCCTTAGAAGGCATTCCAAAAACAAAGTGTTTTCCAGTGTGAACAGTGAGTTCCTTAATTCTCATTCTCAACAAGAGATTAATCTGTTTATTATGATTGCTCACAAATTCAAGAAGAGTTCTCAAATCATAAGGGTTATCAACAACAAAGGAATTAACCCCTGCATTGAATAACTCCTGCAATTGATTGTTATTAACTGCCTGTGTAAAAAACCAAACTCTTGATTTTTCAGATATTTGCCTGATATATTTTATTGATTCTACGCTAAAGGAACAGTTTGTTTCTGATTCAAGAATCTTAGCTACGTCTGTATTTGTCTTAAAACTATAGGAAACTTCATCAGCTAAACTTTTAACTATGTTATACTGTTCTATTACCTTTGACCTGCTCAATAAAAATCTCGCTTCCATTTTAACCGTTTTAGATATATTATAATAACCATATTAACCATACAAAGCTCAAACTTTTATAACACCATCCCTGAACAACTCTTCCAAAACCCTTACCATCACTAAAGGAAAGATTATTGTAGCATCGCCAACAATTGTTGTTGCTTCAGAATCATCCTTTATCTTACCCCAGCTTTTAGCCTCGTTAGTAGTTGCACCACTCATACTCCCTGAACTATAGTGTGATGTTGTTATGTAAACTGCATAATCTAAACCACCGTTGAGTAGAGCAGCTAACAGTGCGTGGTGCTTTGAAACACCACCCCCCAAAGCAATAACCCCTTTTTTATCATCATGACTAACATACAAAACCATGTTTTTAAAATCCTTCACAACATCAATTATAAAATCATCGTGTTTTTGCTGGAACATGAACAAGTGGAACCCGAGAGAACCATCAGTTATTGCGGGGCAGAATATAGGAACATTGTGTTTCGCAGCCTGATACAATATTGAGTTTTCATCATTCAACATCAAACCAAACTCTCTGAGCATTTCAGATGTTGTCCACCTGTGTTTCTTATTGTAAAGCTTAGTAATCATACTATTAATTATGTCCTCAAATTTTTCATAAGACTCGTTCGTTATCATAATATTTCCTATCCTATTCATACCTCTTTCATACAGCTCAATATCATCAGCTCTAAAGCTGCCTATAATAAAATTTTCACCGTTCGCTCTCATAATATCCTCTTCAATCCCCCCAACAGTTGTAATTATCACATCTACAAGTCCAAGCTTTACAAGTTGTGCAAAGAAACCCCTAAGGCCAGATGTCACCATGTTTGAGGTAAATGTGAAAAAGATTTTTGCACCCGACTTCTTCATCTTAACAATTATTTGAGCTGCATGCTCAAGTTTTATACTCTGAAATCCAACAAAGCCGAGTTTTTCAACAAACTCCTCAACCTTCATTCCAGGATTCCACAAAAAATCACGAACATATTTCATAGTAACACCTCAAAGAGCTGAATCTTGAGTCAATATTCAGAATTAGAGTTAAGAGTGGTATCTAACAAAATCAGACAAAACAATCATATTCATTTTAAGTAGCATACTACTAAACATAATCCTGTGGTGTTCTGTTGTGTTTATAAATCTTACTATAGAATAAGCATCCTATGTTTACTATATTTACACTGCTTCCATAGATACCTTAAGCTCAATTATGTGTAATGTTACTAAGACAACCCAAGCCATCCTTGTCATTAAGATTGTTTCAGGAGTGTTTTGGTTTTTTGTCCTTGATATTAGCTTGTTCATCTCATCAAATATCTGCCTTCTTAAAACATATGACTCTGTTATTGTTTTTGTGTTGTAAGAGTAGAATATCTCATATGTGAGTCTCACGAGTTTATTAATTTGGGATAAAATACTCAATGCTTTTTCACTCACTTTTTTAATCTTGCTGCGTTGAGCATTCTTTAGGAACTCAAGTGTTGCAAAATTGTAAGTATCGCCTATCTTATAAAGCTCTGACAAAATATTATGGAGCAGCACTGTCCTTTCATAGTCAGAGTATCCTTTCTTACTGAGTAACCTCGTGCAGTAGTGTATGAATTTATCAACTAATTCTTTTTTAAGATTTATCCTTGTGAGTTTGAGATTCTGTATTGAGTGCAAACTTTCTTCTCCAAGCTCAAGTATTAGAAGGAATATCCTCCTGAGTATACTCTCAAATTCTTTTTCGCTTGGGCTTGTAACCTCCCTTATAATAATGTGTTTTTTTGTTTGTGACACAACCTCAAAACCTATTAACTTGTTAACCTCCTCATTCACAACTTCAAAGATGTTTACTCTTCTGTTATTTTTCAAATCATTTAGTGTTTCCTCTTCAAAGGAGAGTTTTATCTCATCATAACCTGCCTTATAAGCTGCTTTTATAAACAACTCTACTATCTTTCTTGGTGTTTTTTCAAGTTTGAAACCTCTTGTTCTTCCAGAGATAGATTTCTTTGTTTTTATCAGAAGCTCAGGGCCCTTTTCCTCAAGCTCAAGCTCGTCTCCTTTTTTTATGTTAAAACTTTCAGCCCATTTTTTCGGCAGTGAAATAACAAATGTTTTTCCCGCGAGTTGGATTACTTTTCTTCTCATAATGAAACAAAGAAGGTTGTATTATATAAATTTTTCTATTTATATAATTATATAACAATTTATATATTTTAAGGATAAAATATATAACGATTAATGCTTCTTATACATTAAATTTCCGAACTAATTGAAAAATAAAGCATAATGAAGGTGGTTTTTATGAAAATTACAAAAAAAGACCTTATCATTATAAGCGAGCTTAGAAAAAATGACAGGGAAAGCCTAACAAGACTCAGCAGGAAAACAAGAATACCAGTATCAACAATATACGACAGACTAAAATTTCAAGAAAAATCAATAATAAAAAAACATTGTGCACTCATTGATTTCTCAAAGATCGGATTTCCAACAAAGACTACCATACTACTAAAGGTTCCAATAAGCAAGAGAAAGGAACTCTTGGAGCATGTCTCAAAGAATTTGAATGTGAACAATGTTTTTAAGGTGAACAATGATTATGATGTGTTAATAGAGGCGATATTTAGGGATATGAGAGAAGCGGAAAGGTTCGTTGAAAGACTTGAAGAGAGGTTCTCCATAATTGATAAAAAGGTATTCTATGTGATTGAGGAGTTAAAGCGTGAATCATTCTTGGCTAACCCAACACTGTTAGACTTGATAATAGGAAAGTAGAAAGTGGTAACATGAAATACAGAAACAAAAATTGTTTTGAATTGTTTCGAAAAACTTTCGGTTTTGTGTTGGATACTTATTTTAAAGGATAAAGCTTCCAAAGCTTAGAATGAAAACAAGGTTTAAGAAGATAAGAAAGGTTAAAACAGATTTACTCGTGTTATCAGAGTTGAGAAGAAACGCAAGGCAGAGCATAACTCTAATCTCAAGAAGAACAGGGCTGTCAGTTTCAACAATAATAAACAAGATAGAGAAACTCAATCCTTTTGTGAAGAAATACTCAGCACTCATTGATTTTTCGAAAATCGGCTTTAATATACATGTCCTCTTCTTAATAAAAGCTGAAAAGAGTCTTAAGCCATTGTTAGAAAACCCGTTTGTGAACAACGCTTACAAGATTAACGATAGCTACAACTACTACATCGAAGCTGTATTCAAGAGTATTAAAGATTATGATGATTTCAAGAAAGAACTCTTAAATCACAGCAGTAAGTTTAAAGAATTATTTGTTGTTGAGGAGTTTGAACGAGAAGGTTTCTTAGGGAATGGAATTATGGTATAAACTACATAGTATAAAATACAAATAAACTATAAAATTATAATGGTAAAGATGCTGCAAGGAAAAAACCCGAATGATGTATTGTTAAAGATATCATTTATAATCAGCATAACAGGAATTATTGCTATTATGTTGATATCAGATTCCTTAAACCCAAATAATTACCCGCTTGTAAAAGCATCTCTAACAAATAGAGAAACCCAACTTATTAGGATTAAGGCAAGAGTTTTAAACATCCACAACTACAAAACAAAGAGTTTGATAAGATTAGAAGTAAAGCAGAATATAACAGCGATAATCTTTGAAGATGGAATAAGAGCTATGGTCAAAAATGGTTCTTATATCATACTGCTTGGAAGATTCAATGGTGACAAGTTTATAGTTGAAGATGCTGAAGCAGTTGAGGATTAGCAGTTGAGATAAGATCAAAATTATAATTAATAATTATGATTAATACTCTCGTTGCTTAATACCCTCTTTGCACAGGATATTGCTAAAATACACTCATTAAAGTTATTACTTACTAATTTCTAATAAAAGTTTTAAATAGGATTGTTCTTAATAAAAATTATGCTTAGCAGTTTAGTGAATCTTAAAATTAAGAGTGCTCTTGAGGAAGAGCTTGAAATAAACAGGAGAATAGTCGCCTTGTTGAAGCATTACTTGAAAGAAATCAACAGCTCAAAGAGGCAGAAGATTATTGATAAGGAGAAGGGAACAAGGTGTTTTGAGAACATTAAAGAAATTCTATTGAGAAATAAGAGTTTAAGCTATGCTTTACTCTTAAGCCTTGAAAAGTATATAAGAAAATTAGGATTATTAGAAGAGAATCTCACAAAGAAGATAAGACTCCTCAAGGTTGAACTTTATGTTTTAAAGAGCCTTCTCTTAAAAATTGAAGAACTAAAACTTGCTGAGAGTACAAAGAGTGATTCTTCAAGGATTATAGAATCAATAGTGGATGATGTGATACTTGAGCTTGATTCTTGTGAGGAATTAAGGTCAAGAATCACCCACTTTTTGGAGGAGCTAAAAGGCTCGTACATCCATAAACCAATAGTTGAACTTGTAGAATCCTTTGAAAAACAGAGAAAATACCTAAAAATGAGTGAGAAGTCCTTGATTGAAACTCTAATGGAGGATGAGATTGAACCTAATGCTCGACTCGTGATTGGAGTTTCAAAGTTGGAACAACACAGAAAACATGGTTTAAGATTCATTAAAGAATTTAACAAGAGAATACTAATACTTGACAAGAAACTAATTAAACTATCAGAGTTGGAAAGAAAGGCGTATGCTAAGGATTTAATAGCTCAATTATTCTTCAACACCTTTGAAGAATTGTTAAAGGACTTAAACAGTTCAAGCTCTATGAAAAAGGACTTCATAGGTGTCATAGAGAAGCGAGCTGAGAAACTCTTAAAGAGTGTTGATAAAAATCTAAGGAAAATAAGCCCTGTATGATCTTTAGTATTTATATCTACAATATTACACTATGTACTATTACACTATAAGAATATA
>CAZNLC010000038.1:0-6170 GCA_964573865.1 uncultured Methanosarcinales archaeon
TATGTAAAAAAGGTCTTGAAAAAGCTTATTTTGGAAAAGAAACCTAAACTCATAATAACACATTCTCCAGATGATCTACACCCTGACCATACTGCAACATATTCTATAGTTGAATCTGTGCTCTCCAAAATCAATAGGAAAATTGATGTTTACACCTATAATGTTTGGAGTCCATTCTCTTTCAAGAAAAAATCTTCACCAAGGATTTATGTTGATATTACTAAGTATTTTAGACTGAAGATTAAAGCAATAAAGTGCTTTAGAAGTCAAATTGTGACTTTCGCTTGGCATCCAATCTATTGGAGTGTTTACATAAGTGCATTTTTGGCTGGACTGCAGAGTAGAAAACTTTTTGCTGAAGTTTTTTACAAAATAAAATAGTGCAAAATGGTAAAAGAAGTTATTTTTTGGAAGAAGAAACTCCTGATAGCGACTGATAATTTTCTGCCAAGGTGGGATGGCATTGCAAGATTCTTGTTTGAAGTGATTCCAAAATTAAAAGATGATTTTAAAATAACAGTTTTGGCTCCTGACTTCGGTGCTTCTCCAGAAATAAAAGGTGTTAAAGTTATAAAGTTCAAGCTTTTGAAAAAGGAGTTGGCTGATTACATGATTTCAAAACCTTCCCTGAAAATAATAAAGAAGGAGATAAGGGATGCAGATATTGTTTTCACAAACGATTTAGGTCCTATATGCTTCTTCTCAATTATTTACGCTAAGAAGTACAATGTGGATAGAGTTGCGTATGTTCACAGTTTAGAATGGGATTTAGTGTCAAAAGCGATGGGGTTTGATGGTTTTTTAAAAAAGATATCAATAAGCAGCATTAACCTATTAGCGAGGTTTTTGTATAATAAGTGTTCTGTTTTGTTGGTTCCCTCTTTAGAACTTGCAAGAACTCTCGAGACTAATAGAATAACGACTGACAAAATAATAGTGCATATGGGTGTTGACACAAAAAAATTCAAGCCGACAACAAATAAAGCTAGAGCTAAGGAAAGAATTGGTATTCCAAAGAAAAAGTTTGTTTTTGGTTATGTTGGAAGATTAGCTCGTGAGAAAGACCCACTCACACTACTAAAAGCCTTTTTAATGTTGAAGGAAAAAAATAGTTTGTTGTTAGTGGTTGGTTCTGGAATAAAAGAGATTGAAGATAAATTCAAGAATAGGAAGAATGTTTTATTTGTTGGTTCTGTTGACAATGTTGTTCCGTACTTACAAGCAATGGATGTTTATGTTCTGAGTTCATTAACAGAAACAAGTTCATTATCAACAATGGAAGCCATGTCCTGCGGTATTCCAGTAATCACTACAAAAGTGGGTTATCTTAAGTACTACATAAAAGAGGGTTATAATGGAGTGTTTTTCAAAAAACAAAATCCTGTTGATTTGGTTAGGAAGATGAGGTTGTTGATGAAGAATGATGATTTAAGGGCTAAAATATCTGTGAACGCGAGGAAAACAATAGTGAAACATTACAAGTTATCAAGGACTATTGAAGAGCTTAAGAAAGTTTTCAGAGAGTTATTATGAATGAATAGAGTAAATAGATATTATACTTTTAACGAAACAACTCTGCTTATTCCATCTTCATCCATGGAAACTCCAAACAGGCGATCTGCTTCTGTTATTAACGCGTCGTTGTGACTTATGACAATGTATTGAGCTTTCTCAGAATAATTCCTTATGAGTTTAGCGAGTTTCTCGGAATTTCTCTTATCAAGGGCTGCATCAACCTCGTCCATTACATAGAATGAAGCTGGTTGGAACTCTTGTATTGCAAAAATCAAAGCCAATGCTGTAAGTGTTTTCTCACCTCCAGAGAGAGCTCTTATATCTAAAAATTTCTTACTCGTTATCTTAACCCTTATTACAACTCCTCCCTCAAATGGATTTTGCTCATTCTCTAATTTGAGATAAGCTTCCCCCTTTGTTGTTAGTTTTGAGAAGAAGTTCTTGAAGTGTTCGTTGAGAACATCAAATGTTTTTTTGAACAATCCAAGCTTTTTCTTCTCTATCTCTTCTATCATATTGAGAACATCCTGCTTCTCCTGTGAGAGTTTTTCTTTCTTCTTCAATACATTGTTGTACTCTTGCTCAACTTTGTCATAAATATCAAGTGCTCTTAAGTTAATATTTCCCATCTCAACAATCAATTTTTCAGAACGTTCAATATCAAATTTAAGCTCAGATTCTTTCTTGTTCTTCAAAAGCTCAACACCTTCATACTCCTTAAACTCCCTCTCCAAACCTGCCTCTTCAGCAGATATAGAAGCTTTCTTTAGTGAGAGGTTATTAATCTTTTGCTCTGTTCTTCTAACAGCATCTTCCTTAAGAACCAATTTACTCTCTAATTCCTGCACTTTCTCATTCAACTTATTCCTTTCCTCAAACAACTTCTTAAACTTCTCGTAGAATCCTTTCTGTAGTTTTTCTGTTTTCTCAAGCTCCTTTGTTTTATTTAGGATGCTCTTCTCTATGTCTTTAATTTCCTTTGAGAAGAATTCCTCATCCTTTGATAATTGTTTTAGTATTTTAGTGATTTTCTCCCTTTCCTTCTTCAAAGAATCAAGTCTTTCCTTTTTACCATTAATTTTTTCATCTATTCTTACAAGGTTGTTTTCCAACTCTGTTTTTTTCTGTTCAAAAGCTGTGAGCTCTGCTAATAAAACTGGATTTCTCAATTCGCTTATCTTCTTCCTCAACTCCTGCCTCTTCATCTTCAAATCAGTGAACAATTTGCTTTTATCATTTATCACCTTGTGAATTTCTTCCAGTTTCTTCTCTATTTTTGAAAGTTCTTCTTTTAACAATGATTTCTGCCTCTTATTAGCATCCAAATCTGTTTTCTCAAGGTGTAAGCTCCTTTCCCTCTTTAGAATTTCACCTTCGAGAATTGCTTTTTTCTCCCTCAGTTCTTGGATTTTTGACTCTGTACTTTGTTTCTCACTCTCAAGTTCCTCAATACTCTTTCTTAAATCTTTTATTTCCTTCTCAGTTTTTTCGAGGTTCTTAACAGCTTCCGCGTCTTTTGTGGTTTGGAACAACGATTTCGCTTTTTTGTAACCACCATGCATAACTCCTCCCTTCTCTACTAAGTCACCGTCAATGGTTGCCATCCTGGCTTTTCCAATCCCTATCCTCCTAGCAACATCAATATCATCGACAACTATCGTATCTGAGAAAACATAATTAAACACTTTTTTGAATTTTGAATCACACTTAACAAGATTCACAGCTAAATCATGAACTCCCTTAACTGACAGCAATTCCTTAATATCATCACTCACCTTTAAATGTTTTATTTTATTCAAGGGTAAGAATGTTGCGTAGCCTAGCTTGTTCTCCTTCAGATACTTTATACACTTAGCAGCAACAGCGTCGTTCTCAACAACTATGCTGTTTATTCTAGAACCTGCAGCAACTTCTAAAGCCAATGCGTACTTCGGACTTACACTTGCAAGTTGGAATGCTGTGCCATAAACCTTACCAAACTTTTCTTTCTGTTCCAGTATTTTTTTAACAGCTAAACTTGATTTTACTTTTTCCTGAGCACTTATTGTTCTTATCCTCAGTCTCTCGTATGATTCTGTGAGTGTATTCAACAATTTTCTATTTTCAAATATTTTAGCAGAGAGCTCTGAATCCTTTGCTAACAGTTTATTCAACTCCAGTATTATTTGTTTAAAGCTCTCCTTGTCCTTTTTCAATTTTTCAATATCTTCCTTGTGCTCCTTCTCAATCTCTTTAACCTTCTCTATCTGTTTATCTATATTCTCTATTCTAACTTCTAAACGGTCTTTCTCACGCATCAAATTTTGTTTTTCAGAGGTTAATTTTTGGATTTCATCTTGAACAGATTCTATGTTTGATTCGAGATTCTCAATTTCCCTTTCAATTTCAGTAACTTTTTTTATGTCGTGTTCTTCCTCAAAACTCTTAATCTCTTTCTTTATATTTTCAATCTCTTTTAAAATACTCTCCTTCTCACCATGCAAAGCTTCAATTTCCTTCTTTAAGTTGTTCTCTTGTAACTCCAAATCTTGAACTTCAGCATTAAGTTGTTCTCTCCTCTCGTATAATCTCTCAAGCTCTTTCTTTTTAGAACTCAAATTCACTTTCTCAGTTGCTATTTGAACTTTTAAATCTTCAACATTTTTATGTATTTCAAGCTGTTCTTTCTCACTCTTCTCTTCAATTTTCTTTGTTAATTCTGAAATTTTATCCTTGTAGTTTTTCTCCTCTTGTTTTAAAGCTTCAATTTCATCATTCAATTTTTTTATTTGCTCTTTATTCTTCTCTATCTCCTTTTCAATATTAACAAGTTGTTTTTTCTTTGATTCCAATTGTAAATAAACAAGCGTTGCTTTACTCCTTTCAAGTTTTTCCTTCAAGTTTTTGTACTTTAAAGCTTGATCACGTTCTTCCTTCAACTCTTTCAAGTAAGTTTTTCTTTCAGCAAGAATTATCTCAGCTTCCTTTATTCTATTCTCGACCCTTTCAAGCTCATTCAGTGATTTTTGTTTCCTATCTTCATATATTGAGATCCCAGCTATTTCTTCAATAATTTGCCTACGCTCTATAGCTGACATGCTGACAAATCTTACAATATCACCCTGAAGTATTATGTTGTAACCATTGGGGTCTATTTTAGCGTATGATAACAACTCTATCACTTGTTGCCTTGTAACCCTCTTATTATTTATCTTGTAAATGCTCTGGCCATCTTGCTTCACAATCCTCGTTAGCTTAACCTCATCCTCTTCCAATGGAAAAACTTTAGACTTGTTATCAAAAACTATCGAAACAACTCCTTTTTTGGCAGGTTCCTTCTTCTTACCACCATTATAAATCAAGTGTGCTGTCTTCTCAGCTCTCAAACTCTTACTACCGAGCCTCCCAAGAACAAAACACAAAGCATCAAGTATGTTTGATTTTCCAGAACCATTAGGTCCTAAAATAACATTAAACTTATCACCAAAGAAGAGTTCTGTCCTCTTAGCAAAGGATTTAAACCCTTCCAAAGTCATACTCTTGATAACAGTCATAAAAGAATAAGTTTGTGCTCTCATTTAAAAAATTTCTGTTTGAGGACAAGCTAAACTTGAGAATATTAAATAGTAGTTTAGATAGTAGTGGACCTATTGAGAATAAGAGAGGATGGGTCGGCGGGGATTTGAACCCCGGACACCCACGGCTTCAGCGTGGTGCTCTCCCGCTGAGCTACCGACCCTAAAATAATACCTTATGTTGGGTATAACAAATCTGTTTATAAATTTTTCTTGTTGCTCTGCTCTTTAACCAAATCATCAAAGTTCAACTCTCCACTAACTAAGCCCTCTATTGTTTGTTTCAGTTCTGAGATTTTAATTCTAACCTGCTCTGCAGTATCCCTAAATCTTATAGTTACATCCTTATTTTTTAAACTGTCAAAGTCTACAGTCACACAGTAAGGAGTTCCAATCTCATCTTGCCTTGCATACCTTCTACCAATAGAACCTGATTTGTCAAAAAAAACTGAAAAATGTTTTGAAAGTTGTGAGAAAACATCCCTTGACAATTCAACAAGTTGTTTATTGTTGGACAAGAGTGGGAAAACTGCAACCTTGAACGGTGAAATCTTAGAATCGAGTTTTAAAACAATATTCTTCCTTGAGTTGTTATACTGGTAAGCCTCAAACAGCAAAGCTAAAAACAGCCTGTCTAACCCTAAGCTCGGCTCTGCAGCAACATAAGGAATTATTTTTTCACCTGTCTTTTCATCATAGTATCTTAAATCTTCACCAGAGGTTTTCATATGGTTTGATAGATCATAAGTCGTTCTATCGGCAATTCCTTCAATTTCTCTCCAACCAAAAGGGAATTTGTATTCAATATCCCAAGTGTCTGAGGCGTAGTGAGCTCTCTCACTTGGCAGGTGTTGTCTCACCCTAAGATTTTCAGGTTTTATTCCTAAACTCACTATAAATTTGTGTTCAAAACCAATCCAATAAGCCAACCACTTTGAAACTATTATATTGTTATCAAAAGCTTTTCCAAGATTAACAATCTTCGCATCCTTCCCAGATTGTTGGTCTTCAGAACTCAATAACAATAACTTGTAATCCCTAAACTCTTCAAAATAAGGACAATCTCCAATCTCGTTTTTATTCACAAAATACTCAATCTCT
>CAZNLC010000039.1:0-6025 GCA_964573865.1 uncultured Methanosarcinales archaeon
CAACCCAACTATGCCTGTAGAAACCCTAGCCATACTAACACCTCTTTTTTTGTGGATTATTTTGTGGATTATTTTTATGTATTAAAAATTCTTAACATACTCAGTATGATGTTTTGCATTTAACACTTTGATTGTAAGTATAAATTTCTTTTATTTAAAAAAATTACTCTTTAAAAAAGCTTTTCAGCGTTTTTTCATACTCCAAACGCTTCATCTTCTTCCCCTTTCTTACAATAGAGTCCAAGAGTTCCTTCCTCTCCTTCTTCGGCAATTTTCTTATTATTAATGCCACTCTCTTCATCTGCTTCCTCAAAAACCTTTTGAAAATCTTCTCAGTTAAGGTGTTGTCCCTCACAATTATTCTTAAAGCATCTCTTGTTTTTAGAAAATCCTTGAAAGCACTTATTCTATCCTTCTTCGTGGTTTTTACCAATGAAAAGCTTTTCTTCTTTAATAAGATATACTTTACAAGTTGGAGCGTTCTTGTTATGGAGTTCTGGTAGTTCTGCTTATCAAGCTTCTTGAACACCTCTTCAAGTACATTCCCAAATTTTATAATGTTAACATTAGGTATTGAACCTTGTTTTAACCTTGAATTAGTTATCAACATCTTCTCGTAACTGACGCTTGAACCAACAAAGTTTTTAACAACTTCAGAAATCTTATTCTTAACATCAGAACTCTCAAACTTTTTCTCATAATAATCAACTGGGAACTCACCGCCCAAACTACAACTTACCTCCACATGAACAACCTTCTCCAGAACACTATTCTTAAATTTTAATGCTAAAATATCAATAACATTCTTGCCGGCATTTATGTCGTTGATTGTGAAGAACCCCTTCTTGTTCAACCACAAATTAACGATTCTTTTTTCAGCATCCAATCTTACACCCCCAAAACCAAAAAAGGAATTTCATGTTTATAAATGTTTCTTTCCGCACAAACAAAAATACAAAGTTTTAAATACTCTATTCTCATTCTATTCTTGTCCTTAGTGGACAAAATAGATTAAAGGTGTAAAGAAATGGGATTTAATAAGTTTGGAAGATCTGGAAGAGGTTTCCAGGCAAATAGGAGAAGTTTTGGAGATAGCAGAGTGCCACCTGTAAAGGTTGGTGACGAGTTGGATGTGACAATAGAGACAGTTGCTGGTAAGGGAGACGGTTTGACAAGGAAAGACGGCTTTGTAATCTTTGTACCTGGCACAAAGCAAGGTGACAAAGTGCGTATAAGGATTACAAAGGTTTTGAGAAGAGTTGGATTTGCAGAGAAGATTTCCGGTTCAGAACAGCAGGGTGAGGCACAACCTACGCAAGAAGAATCTGGTGAAGAGGCTGAAGAAAGTTATGAAGGTGTTGATACAGAGAACTTTGGTGAGGAGCCTGAGCAAGAACAACAAGAGGAACAAGAACAGTCTGAAAACGATCTCCAGAATGAGGAAAATCTTCCTAAAGAGTAAGGGTTTCTTCGTGAAATTTTAATATCTCTTTTTTATTTTTTTCTTATCTTTTTCATATCAAGTTAATTTATTAACTCACAGTCCTGTTGGATAATCCACAAAGTAAACCCTCAAACCAAACCTTCTTTTTAGAAAATTCCCAAGTGCTTTAACACCAAGCGTTTCAGTAGCATAGTGACCAGCTGCTATGATGTTCATGTTGTTTTCCTTTGCAAGGTGATAAACCCAAGTGCTAATATCCCCTGTCAGGAATAAATCAACATTATTGTCAACAGCTTCTTGTACAAACGGAGAACCACTGCCGCTTACAACACCAACTTTTTTTATTGTTTCGCTTCCAAAGTTAAGAATTAAACTCTCTGTGAGCAGTTTTCTGTTGATTATTTTGGCAAAGTCTTTAAGCTTTAATCTTTTCTTGAGCTCTCCAATAAAACCAATCTTCACTCTCTCAACCAATCCAAATCTCTTAACAGGTTTTAGATTAAGCAGTTTCAAGAGCATTATATTGTTACCCACTTTAATATGATAATCGAGTGGTAAGTGAGCTGCGTAGAGTGCTATGTTGTTTTCTAACAAGAATTTTATTCTCTTGTAATTATTGTGGGTTAGCCTAAAATCAGTGTTTTTCCAGAACAAACCATGATGAACTATAATCAAATCAGCTTTTTTCTCTAAAGCATGGTTGAAAACATCTAAGCAAGCATCCTCACTAACAACAACTCTTTTAATGTAATCTTTACCACTGACTTGAAGCCCATTCACACTTGAATCAAAACCAAAATCTTCTATTCTCAAGAATTTGTTTAGAAAACTTACTAAAGTACTGAGTTTTATCTTGTTTTTATCCTCACCACTCATCATAGTCATGGTTTGTTATCTTGTTTTAATAAATCTTTTGTAATACCTAAATACTACAATATAAAAATTTATATACCAGTAGTGTTTTTTCTTCAATCATGGAGAGTAAGATACTTCAAATGCTTATGGACAAGAATGAGATAACATGGCAATCCCTACTCTATAACATAATCAAGAATGAAAACATGGACCCATGGGATATAAATGTAAGCAAACTCGCGAAATCTTACATTGAAATAATAAAGAAACTCAAGGAATTGGACCTTAGAATCTCTGGAAAGGTAGTTTTAGCTGCTGCAATACTGTTGAAGATAAAGTCCACAAAACTTGTTGGTGAAAACCTCACAGAACTTGACAGGTTGTTCTCAAGCGTTCAAGAAGCGAGTGTTGAGGAAATTGAGGACTTTTATGAGGGGTTATCCTTAAACTTCAATGAGCAATCTGAAGAAGCAAAGAAGATACCAAGATTATTACCAAGAACACCACAACCGAGAAGGAGAAAAGTATCACTACAAGACTTGATGAACGCTCTTGAGAAAGCGTTGGAGGTTAAGGAAAGAAGAACAATAAGGAGAACTGTAAGTGTTGATGTTAAAATTCCAGAAAAGAAGATTGACATAACAGAAATCATAAAAAAGGTTTATTCAAGGCTTGTTAGTTTGTTCAAAGTGAAAGCACGAGTAACATTCAGTGATTTGGTTCAATCAGATAGAAAGGAAGATAAGGTTTATACATTTATACCCTTACTACACCTTGCACATCAAGGCGAGCGTAAAATAGATTTGTTGCAGGAAAAACCATTCGGTGAAATAGAGATACTCCTACACAAGTCACTTACTGACAAAGAAGTAAAAGCAGAACTTGGAACATGATTTTCCACAAACAAGATTTTAATAAGACATTACATCCACGCCTTTAAGAATTCTCGCTTAAATAATAAAAACTTATTCAATACACTATTCCACAAATACACTATTCAACACACTATCCAACACACAACCAACACACAATTTTCTCAGAAAAAACAAAATTTTTTAAATAAACCCCAAATTATTCATGATAAAATGCCCACTGAAATAATGTGCTTTAATGGAAATCCAAATGTAGGACTTTACTGTTATGCAAATAACAATTACTGCATAGTTCCATTATCATTCCCAAATAAGATTGTGGAAAAGATAGAGAACACTCTTAAGGTTCCTGTTTACAGAATAAACATAGCAGGAACCGCACTTGTAGGAGTCTTCCTCACAGGCACTGATGACTTATTGCTAGTACCTCACATAGTATTCAATAGAGAGCTTGAGAGCCTAAAAAAGTTTGGGATAAAATATGAAGTAATAGATTCAGAGCTAACAGCTTTATCCAACAACATCCTTGTTGGCAGTGAAGCCGTGTTGATAAACAATGAATACAATAAGAAAGTTGAGGAAAAACTCTCAAACCTGTTAAACAAGAAAGTTGTAAGGGTGAACCTTCAAAACGCGAAAACAGTAGGTTCGTTGTTGAAAGTAAGGGGAGAAAACGCAGTGGCCTCTCCACTGTTAAAGGATAAAGAAGTGAACACTATAAAGAAAATTCTTAATTTAAGAAACATTGAAAGAACAACAATCAATTTTGGAAACCCATTCATAAGCTCTGGAATAGTATGCAATGATAAAGGATTGATAGTTGGTTGTTCAACAATAGGAGCAGAGCTTATGATTATAGAACAAACACTCGGATTTTTAAACAAATGAAAGAAGATTGAGCAGCAAAACAAAAAATATAATAAAGTAAAATAAATTAATAAAAGCGGTTAATAGAAGAAAAGGTGAAAAAATGCAAGATGAGAAAAAAGAGAAAATAGAGAAGAAGTATATTGAATTTCAGATAATCCAACAGAGAATCCTTGAACTACAAGAGAAGATAAAAACACTTGATTCTCAAGAAAAAGAACTAATAATAGCTAAAGATGCAATCAAACAACTACGAAACATTGATGGAGAGAAAACAGCATTGTTCCCAATAGTGAATGGGGTATTCATTAAGGGTAAAATACTCAAACCAGAAAACCTGATAGTTAATGTTGGTGCTGGAGTTGCTGTTAAGAAAAAACCTGAAGAAACACAGAAATTACTCGATGAAAACCTAAATGAAGTAAAAAAATATAAGGACCAACTCGTTCAAGAGTTTAATCAAATGAACCAAATGCTCCAATCAATACTAAAAGACATTGAAAACATAGAGAAGGAATAAAAATGTTTAACTTTTTGAAGAAAAAATTAAAGGAAGCAGTAGCGAAATTCTCAAAAAAAGTTGAGGAAGAACTCTCAGAAGAAAGTGGCATTGTTGAAGAACAAACAAAGCAGCAAGAAGTAAAAGAAGACACCGCTATAAAGAGGAAAGAGGAAACAAAATCCAAAAAATCAATCTTTCAAAAAATAAAGGAGAAGATATCTAAGAAGAAAGTAAGTGAAGAAGAAGAGATTAAAAAGGGTTTAGAGAAGGCTGAGGAGTTGGAAGAAGAGATAGTTGAAGAAGAAAAAATTGAAAGAGAAATCCGTAAAAAACCAACACAAGAGACAAGCGAGAGAGTTCAAGAGAAACCTCAAGAACTTAAAGAACAAGAGGAAGAACAAGAGGAAGGAAAAGGAGAAGTTGAGTTTGAAAAAAAGGGAGAAACTGAAGAATGAGAAACTAAAAAAGCAGAACCTATTGAGGAAGAAACGCAAATTGTTGAGGAGAAAAGAACTAAAAACATTGGGTTCGTCAAAAGAATATCTGATTTGCTCACAAAAAAAGAACTCTCTGAAAAACAATTTGAAAAATTATTCTGGGACTTAGAAATAGCCCTTTTAGAAAACAATGTTGCTCTAGAAGTTGTTGAGAAGATAAAAAACGATTTGAAAAAAGAACTCGTTGGAAAAAAACTTCATCGTGGAAAAATACTCAATTCAGTTTTAGAAACACTAAAAAACAGCATAAACAGCGTGTTATCAATTGAGAGCTTTGACATAATAAAAAGTATTAAAGAAAACAAGAGTAAAGGAAAAACACCATTTGTAATACTCTTTTTGGGAGTGAATGGTTCTGGAAAAACAACAACAATAGCGAAGATAGCTCACATGCTTAAAAAAGAGGGAATAAGCTCAGTCATCGCGGCTTCAGACACTTTTAGAGCAGCAGCAATAAACCAACTTGAAGAACACGCTAAAAAACTTGGAATAAAAGTAATAAAACACGATTATGGAGCAGATGCAGCTGCAGTGGCCTATGATACAATAGAGTATGCAAAAGCACACAGTATAGATGTTGTATTAATAGACACAGCAGGAAGATTACACTCAAACAAGAACCTAATGGAAGAACTGAAAAAGATTGTTAGAGTTACAAAACCAGACCTAAAAATCTTTGTTGGTGAGTCCATAACAGGAAATGATTGTGTTGAACAAGCAAAAACATTTAATAATGAGATAGGGATTGATGCAATAATACTAACAAAGGCAGATGTTGATGAGAAAGGAGGAGCTGCACTATCAATAACATATGTTACAAAAAAACCAATAATATACCTTGGAACAGGACAGAACTATGATGACTTAATAAGATTTAATCCAGAACAAACAACAGCTTCAATAATAGGTTAAGGGCCCGTGGTTTAGTGGCTATAACGTGGCCTTTACGCGGCCAAAGTCCCCGGTTCGAATCCGGGCGGGCCCATTA
>CAZNLC010000040.1:0-5941 GCA_964573865.1 uncultured Methanosarcinales archaeon
AGTATCCAAGAATACTTTTTCCCTTTAGGGTGGATTTCAAGGATTTGTTTTAGGTTCATATCAATTGTTTCTCCTAGTGGTATAAATGATATCTTTAATGGGTCAACTGCTTTGTACTTTAACGGAAATTTTATCTTGTCAAAATCATGGACACCAATAGCAACTTTCCTCCTATTCCTTCCATGACTCTGATGTAGTTTTTCTTGAAGTTGCATTAAACTCTTTATTAGAGGGTCACTCATCTTTAGATTTTTCACTATTGCACAAGCTATGAAAGGTCTTACTTTTTTAACACTCTGCTCAACCTTAACCCTTTTGTTGCTTTGTTTCGCCCTGTACTTCCTAAGGCCTGTTTTTATTCCCATGAATGATGATAGTGCTCTCGCGAAACCCTCTGCAGAGAGCATGTCAGGCCTATTGGGAAATATCTCTACTATAATCTCATTGTTGTTAATACTCTTTAAATCAGTTCCTAAGTATGATATGTTCTTTGATAGATTCTGATCACTGATTTTCTTCCCTAAGAGTTTCAGAATATCCTTTTTTTCAAAGGTTACAGTTGGCATTATAACAACCACTCCTTAACACTTCTTAAATACTTCAAATCATTCTTGTAAAATGTTCTTAAATCATTTATTTGATAGTAATTTTTTATTATTCTGGCTAATCCTAAGCCCCAAGCTAAAACCTGAACTTCCCTTCCGAACAATGGTTTAACAACCTCTGGCCTAAACATCCCAGCTCCTCCGAGCTCAACCCACTCCTCATGTATTGGGTCAAAAACTTCGACCTCACAACTCATCTCAGTGTAAGGGAAATAAGCAGGCCTTATCCTTATCTTCTCATAGTTCATTTTTCTGAAAAACTCTTTTAAATAGCCAATAAGGTGTTTAAAATTAACATCTCCAACAACAATACCTTCTGTTTGGTTAAACTCAAATAGGTGACTCCAATCAACTGTTTCATTTCTAAAGCACCTTCCAACAGCAAAGAATTTTGCAGGTAGGTCTTCTTCTTTTAAGGAAGCTATTGTTCTTGCACTCAAAACAGTCGTGTGAGTTCTTAAAACGAGCTTTTTAGCTTCTTCAGGATTCCACTTGTAACGCCAACCAATGCTTCCAGTGGTATAACCATTCTCATGAGTTTTTTTGACATTATCAACAATCTTCTTTTCAGGCAACCTTCCAGATTCAGGTTTTTTTATGAAGAAGGTGTCTTGCATATCCCTAACAGGGTGGTCTTGAGCAGTGAACAAAGCGTCAAAATTCCAAAAACTCGTTTGTACAAAGTTACCAGTCATTTCCTTGAAACCCATCTCAAGCCAAACCTTTCTCACATAATTAATAGCTTGATTAACAAAGTGCCTCCTTCCAACATAGATTTCTGGTACAGGGGCTTCAATGTCGTACCTTCTGAATTTCTTGTTTTTCCAACCCTTACTAACTATTATTTCAGGGGTTAGTTTGTCAATGACATTCTCTTCAAAACCAATCTTTAAAACCTTTTGACCCAATTGTGTTAGTTGAGCGGTTTTTGTTTTTATAGTGTCGATCTTAACAATGCTTTTTCTCTTCATAAGCTGGTTTAGAGTTTCTCTTTCAGCATCATTGAGTTTTGAAATCTCCACTGGAAGTTTTTCCAATAGTTTCTCCTCATCCATTTTTTCAACTAAGAATCTCTTACCACTTTGAGTCAATGTAACTATTACGTCCTTCTTCCTAAACACATATATTATGTTTTTCCTCCTTAAGATTCCAATACTAACTCTGAGTTCGTTCTTGTTGAGACCTGCTTTCTTAGCAATCTGCTCTAGATTCGCTGTTTTAGAACCAAGGGCTTTTATAAACCTTCTCTCAGGCAAACCATCCTTTAAATAGGTTTTACCATTAGTATCAAGCTTTACAACTTCCTTTGAGTAATCCTCAATAGTGACTAACTTCTTGTTTTTAAGCCACTGCAGAGCCCTCATAACCTCAACTTGCTTCAACCCTGTTTTCTTCATTAGGTCATCAACACTGCAACTCTCCTTCAAATGTACTATAACCTTCCTTTCCAAAGGATGAAGGCTCTCAGCAATCCTTTCAGGGCTCATAAAAACCTGTAATGAGGCTTACTTATTTAAAACTTTTTCTCAAAAACACAAATAAATACTACATAATAAGTATTTTTGATAAGATATTTTTACTACATAATAGAATTAATTACTACAAAAATCCAAAACTTTATAAATAATTTACTACATTATAAGTTAAAGTTGTGTTTTGATGGTGCACCATGCCTGAAAAAGCAGACAAACAAGGAAAACAAGCAAGAAATAATAATGAAATAGAAGATGCTGATTTTCTAAAAAGAATATCCAAAGAAGAACTTCTAAAACTCTTTATAAAACACTTAGAAGAGGAATACCAACTCTACAAAAAAGGATTAAGTGAGGAGTTAGAGGTCTTGGAAAAGGAGATTTTTATTCCACTCATTTTCTCAAAAGATTTGAGCGTTTTAGAGTCTGTTGTTAAGTTCCTAAAACAAAACAAAAACTTGAACTTTTCAGGAATATCAAGGCTTCTCAACAGAAACCAAAAAACAATATGGACAACATACCAAAGAGCTGTAAAAAAAGACCCTGCTCCAATCATCCCAGATTATTCTGTAAAAATACCTGTTAGCATATTCTCATCAAGAAGGTTTTCTCCATTAGAGGTTTTAGTTGCCTTCTTGCACGATCGTAGAAGGTTGAGGTTCTCCAAAATAAGTCAACTGCTCAAAAAACGCTACACAACAATACACACAGCATACTCTCGTTATAAAGAAAAGAAGATGAAGGATGGGGAAGAATAACCATAAACATAGGATAGAGGAACTTAAGAGGAGAATTAGAAAGTGTGAGCTCTACAAAGAACAACTCAGAGAAAACATTAACGCAATAAAAACAGATTATTTGTTGAACAAGATAAGCTATAAAGAATACAAGAGAAGAAAAACAGATTACTTGAATGGAAGAACAGAGGAAGAGTGGTTCTGCTATTACAACAAAATCATTCAAGAGGCAAAACAAGAGATAAGAAGAATCAGAAACGCAGAAAAACTCAAGAAAAGAACAGCAGCATTAATCCCAATAGTTCTAATAACAATAGCAGTAATATTTATGATAAAACCAGAGATAACAGGATTTATAGTTTACAATCAAACAAATACAAGCAACATAACAAACATAACAAATACTAATAACACAGTACCAAACAAAACTGTAGAAAACTACACAAACATAACTGTAATAACACTGGAAAACCAAACAGCACTAAACACTACAAATTTGAGCAACAAAACAATAACCACTGTAAACATTAGTACCAACACAACTAAGAACATAACAGAAGAAATAATTCAAAACACAACAAACTACACTAACCCGAGTAATGCTAGTCAGAATATCTCTGTTAATATTACTAATTTAACTGTTAGTAATTTAACCGCTAATCTAAGCAACATAACGAACATAACACTAAATATCAGTGAGAACCTAACAAACATAACACAAAATCTAACAAATCTAACACTTAATATTACAAATATAACAATAAACATAACTAACATAACACAGAACATCACAACTAATATAACTAATGTTAGTCAGAATATTTCTGCTAATATCTCTGTTAATATTACTAATTTAACCGCTAATCTAAGCAACATAACGAACATAACACTAAATATCACTAATATAACAACCAACTTAACCATTAACATTACTAATATCACAGTTAATATTACAGGGAATATAAGTAATATCACTAACTTAACATTGAACATAACAAACATAACAAAACCAAACACACCACCAGAGCTTGTTAAAGAGATACAAGACTTCACAATAAAGAATAATGAAACACTAACCATAAACCTATCAGAATACTTCATAGATGAGGATAATGACACATTGATATTCACAGCAATAAAACCAGATAACATTACAATACAAATACTTGGAGCAACAGCAATAATAAAACCAGATAACATAACAGGCATAAGAAAACTCGTGTTCATAGCTTCAGACCTAAAGAATATCACTTACAGCAACGAAGTAACAATAAGAATAATACCATCACAAATAAACAGGATTCCAAAGTGTTACTATATAAGAATACAAGCAATAGTGCTTGAAAACACAACGATCAATCTAAGTAAATACTGTTATGATGAAGATAATGATAATCTACTTTACAAGGTTGAGCAAGCTCAAAACACAATCATAAAACAAAACAACTCCATAGTATCACTAACCCCACTAAAACAAGGCATGACAGAAATATTCTTTATGGTGAATGATACTAAAAATGCAACAACCTACAAAATAATACTAAATGTCACAGAAGCAGGAATCAATGAAACACTAGAACAACTACCTGCTGAGATTGGAAAACCAGTTGTTTGGATTAAAAGATTAAGAATTAAATCAGCAAAGAACACGACTATCACAACCAACATTCCAAGAGAAGCATTCAACATAAGCGTTGAGAAAGAAGAAATTTTAAGGGAAGCAAACAAGGTCGTGTTGAGAAAGACAAGAATTCCTGACAACAGAATACTGTTGAAAACAGAGGGAATAACAAGGACACTTCTTGAACAAAAAATAAGGACAAAAGAGATTGTAGAAACAAACAAAACACTACACATAACAGGAATGGCTGTTCTCACAACAAAGCAAGGAATTAACCTTGAGTTAATAGTGAGAAAACTTCTGAACTTCTTTATAACAATACTGAACACATTGAAGAAAACACTCTCAATAACAGGATTAGCAACACTATCCCAGCCAGAGAATTCAACATTAATCTTCACAGCAGAACCGACAAACTACACAATAACCTTCCTAACACCAGCACCAGAATTACTCAACGAAACAACACTAACAACACAAACAAAATGGAAGAAAATAATAACCATAACCTCAAAATTACACTATACAAACATAACAACTTACACTAATATAACAGAGTCAGAACCAGAGAGAATACACTTGTACGAAATAACAAACAACACAAGAGTGGAAATAACTAACAAACCAGAATACAACATAGAAATGATAGACACTAATAACAACACACTTATAGATAGAATAAGATGGAGGATACCTCACTTAAGCAATAAGAGCTACGAGGTAGAAGTTGACATTGTAATACTGAATGTTCAGAGTTATCCAACAGTAGGAGGCAATTGGACAGTAGGTTTTAACACAACAGGAACATCAGACCTCAAAATAACAGCAGTCAACGGAACAACATATTCAGAACAAGGTATTGATGATAACACAACAACAAACGACCTGATGTTCCTAGAACTAAAGTGCAACACTACAATACTAAACAACAATCTCTTCATAATAACAAAAGATTCAAGAGTCACATGCATGAATAATACACTCCACTATAACAACACAACAACAAACATTACATGTGAGTATTACACAAACAACATAACAAACACAACAAACGCACTGCTCATCAACTACACAGAATTAAAACAAAACAATCTCTCCATAACAACAACATCTCTCTACTACAAAAACTATAGTTGTGATAACAAAACAAGTTATCATACAGTTAAAGTTCTAACACCAGGAGTCCATAATCAAGAATTCAACTTTGGAGGAGTAATCAAGTATGCTCACAACCTTGCTGGAGCTCCAGTAATAACACTTGAAAGCCCTGTCAATAACACAATAATACACACTGGAACAATACTCAACTTCACAATAACAGATGACAACCTCAATCAAACATGGTGGAGTAAGGATAATGGACAAACAAACACAACATTCTCTGAACCATGGGATATTAACACGAGCTCTTGGAGTGAAGGCAGTTATGATGTTATTGTCTGGGCTTCTGATAATGATACAAATGTAAAGAAGGAAATCTATCACTTTACACTAAACAACTCAGTG
>CAZNLC010000041.1:0-5858 GCA_964573865.1 uncultured Methanosarcinales archaeon
AAGTATTTTTTGTGATGGGGAAACTTGAAAGGCTTAAGGAGTTGGAGGAAGAGCTTAGAAAAACTAAGTATAACAAGAGAACAGAACACGCAATAGGTTTGTTAAAAGCTAAAATAGCAAGATTGAAGCATGAGCTTTACGAGGGAGGTAAGTCAGGAAGAAAAACTGATGGTTTCTCAGTAAAAAAAACAGGTGATGCTACAGTTGTTTTAGTAGGATTCCCTTCTGTTGGTAAATCAACACTTTTGAACAAACTGACAAATGCAAAATCAAAAGTTGGTTTTTACGAGTTCACAACATTAAACTGTATTCCAGGAATGTTGAACTATAAAAATGCTAAGATACAGTTGGTGGATATTCCAGGATTAATAATTGGCGCTTCTTCTGGGATTGGTCATGGTAAGAAAGTTTTAAGCATAGTTAGAAACAGTGATTTAATACTGATAATTGTTGATGCTAATAAAACACAGCAGATAGAACTCATAAAAAATGAATTAAAAAACAGCGGCATAATTATAAACAAAAAAAAGCCGGATATCAGAATAAAGAAAAAAGTTTATGGTGGTATAAGCATAGCTTCAACTGTAAAGCTCGAAAGGATAAATGAGGATATAATAAAATCTATTTTGAAAGAGTTCAAGATAATGAACGCTGATGTTTTGATAAGAGAAGAGATTGATGTTGATGATTTTATAGATGCAGTTTATGGTAACAGAGTTTATATCCCAGCTTTATTTGTCATTAACAAAATTGATGTTCTGAGCAAAGAGGATCTCAAAAAATTACAAGAGTCATACACTGATGAGAACACTGTTTTTATATCAGCCGAGTTGGAAACAAATCTTGAATTGTTGAAAAGTAAGATTTTTGAAAAACTTGAGTTGATGAGGATATTCCTAAAAAAACAAGGTAAGAAACCAGATTTTGACGAGCCTTTAATCTTAAAAAACAATTCTACAGTAAAGGATTTGTGTGCAAAGATTCACAAGGAGTTCGTTAAAAGGTTCAGGTTCGCTCGTGTTTGGGGCTCTTCAAAATTTCCAGGGCAAAAGGTTGGGATAAATTATAAACTCAAAGACAAAGACATTGTTCAGATTTATTTAGATTAGTTGGTGGTGTTGATGGTCGATGAATTTTACTTAAAGAGAGGCACCTTAATATCTGAGGAGGAGTGGGTTCAAAGAATAAATAAATTGGAACTAGAAGTTAAGAATGCTCTTGTGAAAAATGGTTTTTTAAGCGGTGAGAAAGCTGTTGATAAGGTTGAGGGTGTTCTGAAAAATTCAATTTTATCAAGAACAACTCTAAGAAATGGTGTTCTCTTTTCAGGCGGGATCGACTCAACACTGATAGCTTTCTTTTTGAAAAAATTTAGAGCTAATCTTGTTTGTTATACAGTTGGTTTTGAGGATAGCCCTGATTTAAACATGGCACTAAGAGTTGCTGATGAACTCGGTTTTAGAATTAAGTATAGGATTGTTGATGATGATACACTATTAAAAACTATAACTAAAGTTGTAAATGTGCTTAATAGTCATGATAAGATGAGGGTTGGTGTTGGTTCTGTTTTAATGCTCGCTTCAGAGCTCGCTTTGAAAGATAATACAGTAAACTTGTTTTCAGGTTTAGGCTCAGAAGAGATATTTGCAGGTTACCAAAGGCACTATAACACTTTCAAAGCTGGTGGAGATGTCAATGAATCTTGTTGGAACGGTTTGAAAACAATGTACTTTAGGGATTTGGTTAGGGATTATAGGATTTCATCACAGTTGAGAATAAAACTGAGAACACCCTTTTTGGATGAGGAGTTAATGAGAGTTGCTATGCGGTTAAGCCCTTATGAAAAGATAAGCTATAAACACAAAAAATTAATACTGAGGAAAATCGCTTTGAAGAACAACATAAGAGATTACATCGCTTTAAGACCTAAGAAAGCGGCTCAGTATGGAACTCTCTTTGAGAAGAGAATGATAAGAATAGCAAAGTCAGCTGGTTATAAAAATGTTGAAGACTACTTAAAGAATATTTTAGTTCAAAATGCTTAATTGTTACTATAGCTTATAATTTTCTTCCTTAACACAACAAATGTTAAAGCAGCTGATAAACTCAAAATAGAGGAGTAATAAAATGCGTATGAGGGATTTAAGCTATAGAGTAAACCCGCGATGCTGCTGGAGAAGAAAGCAATAATTCCGATAATAAAGTGGTAAGTTCCTAAACCAGTCCCCTCCAATTCTCTTGACAAATCAGCTACTAGGGCTCTTTGGTTCGAGTTTATCATCGCATTAGAAATACCATAAAGTATAAACAAGATTACAAAACTCATTATCTTTGATGAGACTGCAAAACCGAGTGTTGTAAGTGAGAACAACAAGTAACCTATAATTATTACAAATGGTTTGCTTTTCTTATCTGCTAATTTTCCAAAAACTATTGCAAGTGAAGCGTAAAAAGAGTTAAAGAGTATGTAAAAGAGTATTGGAATTGTTTTTTTCAAAAAACTGTCCACAAAGATATCTTGGACTTTAAGTATAAAAAACATGTAACTAATGTTGCTAAATGCAAAGATAGACGCAACAAGCATAAAAAACTTTAAAGATTTTGGCAGTGAATTCAAACTTGTTAAGAAGCTTATCTTTTTTGGTTTCACTTTTGGTTCCTTAACAAAACTTAAGGGAACTAATGACAAAAACCCGAGTAATGCAGCGACAATTATAATGACCTTGTAATCCCATTTTAGGTACCACAATAGTAAAAACACAATCACAGCTCCCAGAACAGCTCCTAAACTATCGAAGAATCTGTGGATTCCAAAACCTCTGCCATGATGTTCAGGCATGGACTCCGCTAATATAGCGTCCCTTGGAGCTGCTCTCAAACCCTTCCCAATACGTTCTAAACTTGAGAATAAAAATACAAGAGGTGTTGTTCTGGAGATGCCAATTAAGAATTTGAACACTGAAGATGAGAAATAACCAAGGAACACAAAGGGTTTTCTCTTACCAATCCTGTCAGACCAGTAACCTGCAAGGATCTTTAATAGTGAGGATATGGAGTCTCTCAAACCACCAATTATACCTATTATTTGAGGATTTGCACCAACAACTGTAAGGAACATTGGGAGTATTGGTTCTATCATCTTACTGCTTATGTCATTGAAGAAGCTCACAAGACCAAGGAGTATGATGTTATGCTTTAGGTCTTCCTTCCCTCTTTTTTTAGCTCTAAAAATCATTTTCTCACCATAGTAAAAATGGTGAAGTAGTTTTATTTTTAAAACTTTTGAAAGTGATTAAGAAAATTGTTAGTGTGATTGTTTGATATGATTATTCACAATCCCATTAGAAATATTTCAAGCAGTATGAGTATTATAGCAAAAAATTTTGTTATTGAAAGCTCTGATTTAAAGATGAACACTGAGAGTATTGCAACAATTAAAACAGATGCTTTTGTCACAGCAAGTGGATAGGCAGGGTTTGAGGCCAAAGCCAAACCTCTTATTGAGAAAGTATTGGCTATAACGCTGAATAAGGTTGCTATAAGCAGGAGCACAATCAAAGTTTTATCTATTACAATATTTGTCTTTGAGAATAAAAAGTAGAGACCTAATATTATTGTTCCAAACAAGAACACATAGAAGAGTATGATTTCAGCTTTGACATCACCTGAAACCTTTTGAAGATTAGGTCCATAAATGCGTAGAGGAATAGAGCAATGAGAGCGTATAAAAACCAAATCTTAGTTGCGAAAATGTTAGAGTTCATATTATAGTAATATGTATGAATTTTATAAATCTTTTTGAAACATCCACAACACGCAAAGAGCATTTTATTATTCAGAAACACAAAACTTTATAAACAAGAATGATTTTCAGATTGTAGAGTGAAGGGGGTGGTATATGATGAAATTAACTCTTGCAGAACCAAAGTACTTGAAGGAGAGTATCTCTATAATATCGGATTTAGTGAGTGAAGCGAGGTTTAAAATAACGCCTGAAGCTGTTGAGCTTGTTGCAATTGACCCAGCTAATGTTGCAATGGTCATATTCAAACTCTTCAGCAGTGCATTTGTAGAGTATGATGTTAAGAAAGAGGAAACAATAGGGCTTAATCTCAACAGTTTAAAACAAGTTTTGAGGAGGGCGAAACCAACAGATTTAATCTCACTTAGTGTTGATGATGGAAAATTTAAGATAACTGTTCAAGGAAGTACAAAGAGGGTTTTCTCTATTCCAATAATAGACATTGAGGAGAAAGAACAAAAAATTCCTGAACTTGTTTTTCCATTTACTATTAAGACAGAATCCTCAATACTCAATGACGCTATTGAAGACGCCAGTATCTTTGCAGAGGCTGTTACATTTATTGTTGAAAAAGAAAAGTTTACTATAATGGCAGAAGGTGATATGAATAAAGTTGTTGTGGAGGTTAAACCAAGTGATACAACAAAGATAATAACCGAAGGTGACAAGGCAAGAGCGAAGTACTCTATAGAATACTTAAAAAAGATGATATCTGGAAGTAAGCTCTCAGATGAAGTTACTATAAGAATGAATACAGACTATCCTTTAAAACTTGAGTACAAGGAAGTTGATAAAATAACACTGAGTTTTATACTTGCTCCAAGAGTTGAGAATGAGTAATAACCATTTTTAATTCTTTAATTTTTTATTCTTCAATTTATTGTTTTTAAAAGATAAGATTTATAAATGAATTCTATGCTCTCTAATTGTAAAGCATTATAAAGCGGGGTAGGGCAGTCAGGAGTGCCCGGTGGGCTCATAACCCACAGGTCAGAGGTTCAAATCCTCTCCCCGCTATTTAATTTAAAAATACAACTATTTGTAACCATTCTCTAAAACAGTTTTTATATTAATCTTGTATGTTAGAATGTTCTGAAGAAGAATCTTGTTAACAAGGATTCGTACGAATCAATTACTGTGTAGATTAGTATTACAAAACCTTTAGCGAACGCGTTGAAAGATTCGGCTGTGGAAAAGAGTAGAAATCTTAATAGCTTGTTCATAAAACCACCCGCTTGCTTGTTAAGCTAACTTGTTGAAATGATTAAACTATTACAATTATTGATTTGTCATTTATAAAATTTTTGTTGTGATGTTTGAGTAAAGCAAAATAAACAATATAAAATTCTCTATTATTAAACCAAAACATTAAAAAAGAGCGTTGAAACTTACATTTTATGCTTACATTGGGTATTGATGAGGCAGGGCGTGGTCCAGTTATTGGACCATTAGTTATAGCAGGTGTTCTTGCTGATTCAAACGAGTTTAAGGAATTGAAGAGGATAGGTGTTAAGGATTCCAAGCTTCTAACTCCCCAGAAAAGAGAGGATTTGTTTGATAAAATAATATCAATGGTTAAGGACTACAAAATTCTCATTATAAACCCCAAAGAAGTTGATAATTTTGTGTTTGAAAACAGGTTGAATGAACTTGAACTGTTAAAGTTTTGTGAAATAATAAATCATTTTTCACCTGATAAAGTGATAATAGATGCCCCAGGCAACAACATAAAAAAAATTGAGGTTTTTATTAGAAAAAATTTGATAAAGAAGAGCGTTGAACTTGTTCTTGAGCACAAGGCAGATTTGAAGTACGAAATTGTTGGAGCTGCTTCAATCCTCGCTAAGGTTACTCGTGATAGGATTATAGAAGAACTCAAACAAAAGTACAAAGTGAACTTTGGTTCTGGCTACATGAGTGATCCACTAACACAAGAATTTTTGAGTAAAAACTGGAATAATAGAGAGTTTCAACACCTCTTTAGGAAATCATGGGCTTCTTGGCAGAATCTTAACACTAAGAAAACTCAGAGGAAACTAAGTGATTTTAATAAACA
>CAZNLC010000042.1:0-5842 GCA_964573865.1 uncultured Methanosarcinales archaeon
TCAAACCCTTACTCCTCTTCTTCAAAAGATTGTTCCACAAATCCAACAAAGCATTAGTCAAGCAAACAATAGCAGAAAACAAGAACACAAAAGCCAAGGAATCCAAAATCCTGAACAAAGTTAAGTTCTCATAAAAATATGCTGATAAAATCTTGAAAGCGAATATAATAACAGAGAGTGACAAAAACCTTCCAATCCTTAAAACATGACTTGGAGCCTTTTCAAGCTTTATAAGAATCCTGCGCATAACCCTCTTGAAGATGAATATTACAATAAAACCTGAAACAAGTATGAGAAAGAACTTCACAAAAACAGAGAAAAATTCATCTTCCAACATGAAAAATCACCTCTTCACGAATAAAAACACAACTCGGTTATAAATTTTTCCAATTAAACTTCAAGCCTTCACAGCCTTAGAAATCTCAAAAACACCACTGATTGGGAGTTTATGACAGGATTTCTTCAAAGCAGTCTTAGCAACATCAATATTCTTCTCATCAACAAAAACCTCAAACAAAACCTTACCCTTCTTAACCTGAGCAGCAGCACCAATAGGCTTTCCAAAGGATTGCTTCATACCAGTACTTAATCTATCAGCACCTGCCCCACTAGCTAAGGGATTCTCCCTTAGTATGTGATGTGGAAAAGCCCTAATCCTAAAGTAATAGTTTAATTTCCCAAGCTTCTCTTCCAAAAACTTGTTAGCAGCTTGCCTCGCTGATTCCAAAGCTTCTTGACGAAGTTGAACATCCCTATCAGATATTAATGAAACCTTAAAACTAAAATTCCCCTTCAAATTCCCCATATCAAACCTCACAATCTTCAGGTGAGGCCTTGCCTTAACAAACGATTTTTGCCTGTACTTTGAAACCCTGGTGTAGGGTCTTTCAAGATTCCTATAAGCAACACCTTTTCTGAGTCGAGCCATGTAGGAGGGGAAAACCACGCTGTTTTTAAAACTTTCTATTCACACTTTATTTGAGAAAATATTTGAGAAAACAAAGACTCTCTTTGATATTGAAAAATAAAAGCGAAAATTTTATAAAGAAAACAAATTTATATACTGATATACTTTTATCTCAAAAACTGAAAATAAAAAAGAGGTGTTTTTTATGAGATTAAAAACTGTGATAAAATCAAAGAAAGCAGGTTTGCAGGTTTCTATAAATGCAATTGTAATATTGATATTTGCAATAACAATACTAAGCTTGGGAATAGTCTTCATTAAAAACATGTTCTCAAAGGTTTCAGGACAATTTGAGGATGTGACACAACAAACAAGAGATGCTTTAATAGAAAAACTCAGGTCATCAAGTGAGAGACTAGCATTAAATGTGGAAGATATAACCCTAAAACCAGGGGAGGAGAAGAACATCTACTTCGCGTTGAAGAACGAGCTTGATGATAAACATACATTCTCCATTTTCGGAAGTGGTAACATAGATAATACAGGAGAGTGGGATGGTGCGGACTCAGTTGTAAAGTGTTATGATTCAACATCAGAATCAGCGGATTTGGCAAAGATAGAGTTCCTAACAGCAAAGAAGAGAACATTAGAACCAGGAGATATAAAAGTATTAAAGCTGATAATAAAGGTTAAACCAGACACAACAGTTGCAAGTTATTCCTGTGCTATGATAATAAAAGACCCATCACAAGACAAGGTTTACGCGAGGAAGGACTTTTACATAACAATAGAATAAAACGAACAAACATGGATAAAAATAAAAAGAAAGTGTAAAGAATGAAGAGGAGAAAGTTGAGTTGGGATGAGGAGTTCAGAATAATGTTGTTAGTACTTGACAAATTTTTGTGGTTGGGCTTTATAATAATGGGTTATGGAATGTTCAGATTGTTAGAGTACGCAGACACAATAGGATTTTACTTCATGTTTATAGGAGCAACAATACTAATAATCTTCATATATTTATTAGTGAAGAACTACGAACCAAGCTCAAAAAAGTGATAACATGAAACTTGGAAACAAAGGATTTGAACTCTCAACAAACTTCTTGGTAACTCTAATCCTCTCAATAACAGTCCTAAGCTTTGGAATATACTTTGCAAGAAATGTATTCCACCATTCAGAAGATATTACAAAAATACCTTATGAAGATTTTGAGAAAGAAATTGAAAATGTGCTCTGCAGTAAAACACAAAAGGTTTGTGTTGGTCAACAATCAAAGGAAGTTTATGTTGGAAAGCATGTTGTTTACACACTAGTCATCCAGAACTTCTTTGATTCTGAAAAAACATTTGAGATAAGCATGAGCAGGGAAAACGCTTTCACAACAAAAAACAATCCAATAACAGACAATGAAAAACTTGAAAAGATACAATTCTTGATTCCGAGGAAAAAGTATAAAATACAACCATATGATTTTGTCAGGGTTCCAATAGTTGTACAACCAAACTATGGAGCATTGCATGGAAAATATCTGTTAAAGATACATGTTAGCTATGAAAGTGACTCTGGAAACTTAGAAGATTACGATAATGAACTAATATATGTAGTAGTGAAGTAATCACTTGTTCAAAACACTCAAGAACTCCTTTAAAACACTTCTCTTGTCACTAGCCTCTACAATACCAGAAGCAACTAAAACACCAGAAGCACCAAGCTCCAAAGCCTTAGCAACATCACCACTGTGCTTAACACCAGCACCGCACAAGAGTGGAATTCTACCATTAACTAATCTAACAGCAGAGCTAATGACATCAGGTTCTGCGTTTGAAACTGAGACATCACCTGCAATAAGTTCAGGGGGTTCCAAAGCAACAAAATCAGGATTAACCTCTAAAACTTGTTTTAAAACATCAAGGTTAGGAGCACAAACAACACTCATTAAATCAAGATTCTTACAAGCTCTGACTAAAAAACCAATCTTTTCAAGATCAATACTATGCTCTGAATGATTAATCAACAAACCAAAAGCACCATTCTCCTTCAAAGCTTCTGGAATGACAAAACCAGTGTGCCTTCCAAAACTAAAAGGTTCTGCAACACTCAAGATTTTAAGCTTAGTCACTTTAGAAACCCTGAAAACATCAGCAGGATTAACAACTAAAAAAACATCAACATTGTAATCCCTTGATTCCTCCTCTATAAGCACAGCAAGTTTTTCAGCGTTAGCACCAACACCCTCCCTGTAATTCTTGAAGTTCACCATCAAAACATTCTTCATAAAACAACAATAAAAAAACTCTATTTATAAAATTTTTCAAAATAATTCCAAAAGATTAAAAAACAACTTCATAATAAAATCATCTAATGATACCATACCATAGAATTCCAATACTCTTCCACATAGGGAGTTTAAGAGTTTACTCTTGGGGATTCTTCGTGAGTTTAGGAATACTAACAGCACTGATAATAGCCAACAAAAACCACAAGAAGGAATCAAAAACAATAACAGACTTAGTAATAATAACTCTAATATTCGGTATTTTAGGAGCAAGAACAATATATGTTTTACTAAACATAAAACACTTCATCAAAAATCCTATTGAAGCATTCAACATTATGGGAGGTGGCTTGAGCTACTTTGGAGCTCTACTCTTCGCTTTCATAGCACTTCTCACATACTGTAAAATAACAAAAAAAGACTACAAGCACTACCTGGACATATTCGCAATCTACATTCCAATAGTGCAAGCAATTGGGAGAATAGGATGCTTCCTAAATGGTTGTTGTTACGGCTCACTAACAAGGGTTCCTTGGGGCATAACATACTTAGGAGGAATAAGACACCCAGCTCAAATTTATGAGTCAATACTTGACCTCACAGTATTCCTAATACTCTACAAGATAAGGAACAAGAAAAGCTTGGAAATACTCAACAGAAGGATAAGATTATTCAAGGGCTCAAAATTCCTACTATACCTAATCCTGTACTCACTAGTAAGGTTCGTAGTGGAGTTCTTCAGGCAAGAACCCAAATTCATATTTGGACTAACAATAACACAAATCACAACAATATTCATAATAATAGTATCAAAAATAATAATACTGAGAAAACAGAGGTTATAATAACAGCTTTTTAACAGAAGAAACAACACGATTCGGATAAACCTCTAAGTAGTTTTTTAACTTCTTCCTTGAAATAATCCTCTTTATCTCTTCTAAAACATCCTTACTAACAAAGCGGTTGAAATGAACAAGGTCAATGAGAGTTTTTTCAACATCAGAGACAGGAATCTTAAAGTTGTAATAATCAATAAAATCATAACCGAAAAAGTACTCTTGTTTCAAACGATGAACAAACACATTTGAATTGAAAACATCTCTAACCCCAACACGAACCTTCAACGGGGTAATAACAACAACACTTGATTCCTGTTCCCAAAGCTCGCGCATTGAAAGAGCTGACTCTAAACCAATATAACTCGGTTTCAAACAATAGGTTATTAGGGTTGGATCATTGTAGACACTATAAAAACTCTTGGTTATCCTATTTATCAAACCCCTCTTTAAGAGGTGATTCAACATAACAGAAACATAACCATCACTCGCACCTTTTGACCTTAAAAACCTCTTTAAGCTATGAATATCAACAACAGGACTGCTCTTGAAAAATTCAAGAACATCCTTAGTATACTTCACTTCAACCACCTTCTTATATACTCCAACATTTGCTTCGTTGAAGGAGCAACACCTGAAAATACCAAGACCTTTAAAACACCTTCATCAACAGGACTCTTAAAATTTTTGAGCAAGAACTTCAACCTATTTGAAACCTTGTTCTTATCCCTAACATAAGGTAACAAAACACTAATATCATACAAATCTCTAACGAGAAATCTTGAGAGGTAAGCAGCAACCTTCTCTAACACAAGCTCTTCAGCACTCAAACTAAAAACCTTCATAAAACCACCCTCGCACAACTCAAAATCCCTTATTATTCCTGATTTTTTCAAAAAAGACGCTTCAACTCTGACAACAACATTGTTAAAAACAATCTTTGAATAAAGAGCATTGTCACTTATCTTAAACTTCCTAACAACAAAACCCTTACTTGAAATTCTATTCTTCAAAACACCAAGTAATTCCTCATTCTTCTCCAAATAAAAATTAACATCCTCTGAAAACCTTGAACCACCATAACACCTCCAGACAGAAGTCCCACCATGCAAAACAGCATTTGGAAAAACACTATAAACTAAACTAACGAGAACATCCTGCAATAGGGCAATATCCCTCTGTTTCTTAATCCTCAACTTATCAACAATCCTCAACTTCATATTAATCAACCATACTTATATTTTATTATAAGTAAGGTTAAATATAAAAATCTTTCTCAGCACTTGTAAATACTCACAACACAAAATTGTCCTTCCAAAAAGGAAAAATCTGCGAGTAATTGTCCTTATTAGGGAGAAAATTGTTGAATAGAACCTAAAAACCACAAAACGAAAACTTTAAATACAAAACAACCTTATTCTGAGTTATGACAAACAAACAAGCACAAATCCAAATGGCTTTCTTAATCGCTTTTATCTCAATAATAATCATCTTTGGAGTTCTAATTGGGATTAGGCAGATAAAACAAATGCAACAAAACGCGTTAAAAGCAGAAACAACAAACTTCGTGCTTGAACTAAAATCAACAGTACAGGAAATAACAGAACAGTACGGCAACACAAGAAAAATCTCACTGAAAGCACCAAAATCAATATACGAAATCTGCCTTGTTGATGAGAAACTCTTTGAGAACAAAACACTCCTAAGACAATACTGTGAAAATTTAGGATTAGAAACCTATTACTTTGAAAAAAAATATGTTTGTTCAATTATAGAAGAGGATGTTAAGAAAAACCTCTTCTTCTTCCCAACACAACAAAA
>CAZNLC010000043.1:0-773 GCA_964573865.1 uncultured Methanosarcinales archaeon
ATGATTATTATACAGGGGACAAGAAAGATGAGTGGGTTTCTGTTGTGAAAGACTTGAATGATTTAGACAACGCAATAATTTATCCTGAACAGGTTCTCAAGATTCCAAAACCATTAGAAGCGTATTTCAATGAAAACACCAAAAGATTAGAATTTGTAAAACACGATATTTATGAGTGAGTTAAGATGATAATTGTAACAGGAAAACCAGAAGTTTATAGTATGTTGAGAAAAATCACAAGTGAAAAACCAAAAATCTCTGTTCTTGAGAGTACAGTGAAAGAGCTTTCTGACATAACCGCAGATTTGAACACTGGAAGGGTCCAATCCAATGTTTATAAGGGAAAATATCAACTAATTGATAAAGTGACTGAGACACTTATGTTGAGAGTTGAGCACAGTAAAATAATCGCTGGAAAAATTGAGGAGTATAAAAAGAATCATGATAAAAAAGTTATTGAGGAGATTGTAAAGTACTGTATTGAACAAGGAATAACAACACTCATTAATGATAATAAAGAGGGGTTGGTTGTTTACGGTCCTCCTATGAGTGGTGAGAAGATTGATGGTTTTTATTATGGATTTCTCAACAAGTAAGACCCAATATTTAAAACAAAGTTTAAATACTATCTTGTTCTCTAAAAAACTATGAGTGAATTTGAGATTAGTTCGGAATACGATTTGGAGCTTGAAAGAGTAGTTAGTGCGATTAAGGATAAAAATGTGAAAAGAGTTTTAATACAGTTACCAGACGGTTTGAAACCTCTAGCCAAT
>CAZNLC010000043.1:783-5615 GCA_964573865.1 uncultured Methanosarcinales archaeon
GGATTTATTGAAGAAAAAACAAATGCTAAAGTCATGATTTGGGCTGGTTCTTGTTTTGGAGCTTGTGATACCCCAGAAGTAAAGGGTGTTGACTTATTGATCCAGTGGGGGCATAGTGAGTGGTTGTGAGGTGATTCTATTGAGCTATAAGAAGATTTACCTTGTAAACGAGAATGATGAAGTAATAAAAGCAGGAACTTGGGATGAAGCTTACAGCAAAACAAAAAATTATTTTACTAGAGTTGTTCATATATGGTTATTCAACAAGAAAGGTGAAATTTTAGTGCAAAAGAGAGCTAATGATTTAAGGCTCTATCCGAACTACTATGATAGTTCTGCAGCTGGACATGTGGATTTTGGGGAAACATATGAGAAATCTGCTTCAAGAGAGTTGAGAGAAGAACTCGGGTTAAACATAAAATTAACTCCACTAATAAAAATAAAGATAAAAACTCCTACAATAAGGGAGTGGGTTTTTTTATTTGTTGGACTGTACAAAAATGAGAAGATAGTATTAGAGCATAAAGAAGTTTCCAACATTAAATTTTACAGTTTGAAACATATTAAGAAAACACTTAATAATGGAAAATTCACTCCTGTATTTAAAAGACTATTCAAGACCTGTTTTTACAATTAAGGGTGTTTGCGATGAATCCGTTCAATGAAAAACTTACACTAGGAAAAATCTACATTGGAGATGTTAATGGAAAGTTGGTTAAGGTTGGAAATATAGTTGGGACTTTGAGTGAGGGAAGTTTCAATGGAAAGGCATATGTTAAACTTGTAAGGATGAACTATCCTGGAAAACCCGTTTTTAGTTTCCAAGGCCCTTACTTAAAAAAGAAAATCTCTGACATAGGATTAGAAGATTCTGGAAAACAATTAAGTTTTGATGTTGTTGTTGACTCAATAATTGAAACAACAGGTCCAACAATATTTAGATTTGATGACGGCTCTGGATCTATAGAAGCAAAATCTTTTGTTCCTGGAAGAAGGGCTTTCCCAGAGTTGAAGGAAGGTGACACAATAAAGGCTAAACTTTTCTTAAGGGTTTTTAAGAATAAGAAGGACGCTGAATTCATAAGTTACAAGAGAATAGAAGGTGGTGAAAGGGAAAAGTTACTTGAGAGTATAGAATCACTGAAGGAAGAAAGAACAAAACCAAAGAAAATTGATTTTTTAGTTAAGTCACAATGCTATGAAAAATTAAGGGATGAATTAGTAAAAGCTGCTTCAATAATAAAAAGGGCAATAATTGATTCAAGGCAAATAATAATAAGACACCACGCTGACTGTGACGGTTACTGTGCAGCAATCGCCCTTGAGAGAGCGATCATTCCACTAATAGTTGAACAGCACAAAAACGAATCATCAGCTTTCTCTTATTATAGGAGGGCCCCAAGCCGAACTCCATTTTATGAGTATTCAGACGCTACAAAAGATTTAAGTTACAACTTACAGAGTTTTTACAAGATTGGGAAAAAACCACCACTAATCATAATAGTTGATAATGGGAGCACAGAGGAAGACCTACTTGCGATAAAAAAGGTTAGAATCTACAACGCTCAGGTTATTGTGGTTGACCATCATCAACCAATTCTAAGAAATGGGAGATCGCTAACATCTGATTTTGTTGACGCTCACATAAACCCCTACTTAGTTGGTTTTGATGCGAATATAACAGCTGGTATGTTATGCACAGAACTTTCAAGGATGATCAATGAGAAGATCTCAAATGTTGATTTCTTAGCCGCACTCTCTGGATTAGGTGACAAATCAAAGTGTGCTGAAATGCAAGAATACCTAAAGATTGCCGAATCAAGAGGTTTCAGTGAGGATTATCTGAGAAAAGTTGCTAAATGTGTTGACTTTGAAGCTTACTACCTTGGTTTTATAGAGAGTAGGAGTTTAGTCGATGATTTGCTTGGAAGTGATTTGAATAAACAGAAGCAGCTTGTGGAATTATTAAATGAGGATATTGAAAATAGAAAAAATGAGCAGTTAAGGATTATTAAGGCCTTCGTCAAGGAGGAAACATTGGGGAAGGTTAGGATTTACAAACTGAATCTGGATGATATTAGTTTAAGAATGGAATTCCCTCCACCAGGAAAAATAACTGGAATTGCCTATGAGCTATATTCTGAAAAAGGAAATGTGGAGAACATTATTGTTTTGGGAATTAGTGATGATTACATCGTTGTAAGGAGTTCATTGCCTAAATTCAATACAAACAAAGTAATAGAATTCTTGAAAGAAAGAATCGGTTTTGGATTTATAAGTGGAGGTGGTCATGAAAGAGCTGGAACAATAAAGTTTGTTAGGGGTGTTAAGGATAGAGTTATCGATGAAATAAAAGAGTATATAAAAGGTGTCATCAACACTGAAGAACAAAATAAACAAAATAACATGTGAGTGATATCCATGATAAGTTTAAATGAAATTATCTATGAAATCTTGTGTTTATTTGGGATAGTTGTTGGAACCATACTATGTATAATTGCACCTGAAGAAGTGAAGCAAGCTAACAGAATAACAAGAACTGTTGAGAGGATTCTCATAGTATTGATAACAGTGCTCTTAGCTAATGTTTATGTGAAGAGTTTAACATTAAGAATCATTGTTTATGCTGTGTTAATACTTGTTATAGTTTTAGAAACAAGATTGTTAAATAAGATTCTATTGTTGATTGTTCCAATAGTCCTTGCTTTTTTAATCAACAAAAACTCGGTCCATAACATCATTTTGGTCTTTATACTGTTGTTAGTGGTTGGAATAGCAGAATCTTACATTACACTTAAAAAGGTATTTGACAAGAGAAAAAAAACACTAAGTATCAAACATGTAAAATTAATACTTAAAAACAGCTTAATAGAGTACACAATAATGCTATTATTAACAACAATTACTCTAATCCTTATGTGACAGATTATGTGGTAAAAAATGAGAAATAATGGTGTTAAAGACAACAAAGAATTGATAAGGACAACTGCGAGACTTCTACTAATCTTCACTATTTTTGGAATAGTTAGTGTATGGAATGTTTATGCTGAAGAGAATTCTTGGTTGGAATCAAACACCAATGTAATTGAACTAAACATATCCCTCATAGCTAAGATTATTAGAGGAGAAAACTACAGGTTAAACAACATAACAATAAAACTTCACGAGTTTCCAAGAAGCACTGAAAATCAAAAACTTCTAGTGTTCAAAACAGAACCAAAATCAGAAATTGTAAATAATACTTTAATCACATCAATAAATTCAGAAGATTTGAACAGTGAATTTGTGAGTTTTAAGGTTAACTCAATAATCGAAAGAAAAAGAAATTACCAAAACATCAAGAAAGTTGAATTTCCACAAGAGATTAAGAAAACGAATAAGAGTTTAACAGTTTATTTGAAAAGAACAAGTAGAGTGAATTTTAACAATGAAATAAAAGAAAAAGCTTCTTCGCTTGTTGAGGGAAGTCCTGACTTGTTTACAGCGGTTAGTAGAATTGCGTTTTGGATTAACAACAACATGCAGTACGACTTAAACTATTCAAAGAGTGAAAAAGACGCTGTTTGGGTTTTCAGAAACATGCGTGGAACTTGTGATGAATACTCAACATTGTTTATTGCTATGCTTAGAGCCATAGGAATCCCAGCCAGGTATGTTAGTGGGGTGGCTTACTCTGATATGAAGGGGTTAGAAGGTTTTAACCCACACTCTTGGGCCGAGGTTTATTTTGATGGGGTTGGTTGGGTTGATTTTGACACAAGTTATGGAGAATTTGGATTTACAGACGCGACTCACGTAGTTCTAAACTATCCTGATGAAGAAACTGGAACAGAAGCTTCTGCCAACTATGAGTGGAACGGCTACAATGTCAGAATTGAACCTAAAAACTTTTCGTTAGAAGCGAGAGTATTATCTTCTAAGTTTGGAAATAAAGCAGTAAGTTTAAAACTTGACCTTATGAGAGATAAAGTTGCGTTAAACTCTTACAATGTCATTTATGCAACAATAACAAACAACTTGAATTCATACATTGGAATCTGCTTTAGAATATCCAAAAATGCCTATTTAAGCATTTATGACAGTGAAAGAAAGTGTGTTGTTTTAGAACCACTAAAATCCAAAATCATAGCTTGGGTCTTAAAAACAAGAAACTTAGAGAAAAACTACATTTACACTATACCAATAGCTGTTTACAACGATGAATTATCCAAGAATATAAGTTTAGAAGCTGCTCAAAACTATGAAGAAGTAACCATGGAAGAAGCTTACAATTTCTTGAGGGGAATAACTCAACAAGAGAACAAAATGAATGAAAAGATAGGTTTTGATTGTGAACCAAAACAACTATATGAGGATGAGAGGGAAATCAACTGCACCATTGAAAATAAAGGCAACATTGTGCTAAGAAATTTACAAGTGTGCTTTGATAAGGATTGTAAAGAGACTAATTTATTAATAAACGATAAGAAAACATTGGTTTTTAGTATAGAGAATTCTAAAATCGGATTCTTAAGGTCAAAACTTAGATTCAAAAATGAAAATTTCTCAAAAGTCTACTTTCTTGAATATAAGGTTATTGAGGTTCCAAAACTCAAGATTGAAGGGGTCAAAGCTCCAGAAAGAACAAGATTTAGAGAGGATTTTAACTTAAGTGTAAACATAAAAACTGAGAGTGGAAGTGTTGATTACGCAATAATTAGTGTAAAACACAAAAATTTTGATAGGAGAATAGTTTTGGATGAACTAAAAAATGAAAACAATATTAGTGTAGAGATACCCTCAAGAATCTTGAATGAAGGAGAAAACAATATAACCATAACACTAAGCTATGA
>CAZNLC010000044.1:0-5525 GCA_964573865.1 uncultured Methanosarcinales archaeon
TAAAGAACCTCACCTATACCTTTGTTCTTCATAGAGTTCTTTAATTCTTTTTATGTCAGAGATCTCTTCTATTGGTTTGTCAGGTCTTAACCTTATTATTCTTGGGAACCTGAGTGCAAAGCCAGAGTTGTATTCTGGTGATTTTTGTATTTCTTCATAAGCAACTTCCACAACAACTTGTGGTTTAACCCTTACTAACCTTCCTTTTTCTTCAATAATGAGTGGTTTTAACATGTTTGTTAATTCTTCAAAACTTAATCCTTCCTCTGGTTTTTCTTTTAATCCAGTTGCTACTTTTCCAATCTCTAACAAATTATTATTCTCGTCCTTGCAAGCGATGTAGTAACTTGATAACCAGTTTGCTCTTTTCCCCTCACCCCATTCTGCTCCTATGATCACTAAGTCAAGGTTTTCCATCACTTGCTTGTACTTTACCATATAACCAACCCTTGCTCCTGGTTTGTAAGGTGCTTTTAGGTTTTTGAACATTAATCCTTCATTTCCTGCTCTTATTGATTCATCAAAGAATTTTTTAGCCTCTTCTTCATCACTTGTTATTTTTTTCCTTGCTAAAACAATCTTTCCCTTCTCTTCTTTGATTATTGATTCTATAATGCTTCTTCTCTCTTCAAATGGTGTTTTTAACAATGATTTTCCATTATAATAGAGGATGTCAAAGACATTAACCTCAACTGGTAGTTCAGAAGCCATCTCCCTAATATTGTACTTTCTCTTTATTCTCTGTGATATTGCTTGGAATGGCATGTACTTCCCTGTTTTTTTATTAATACCAACTGCTTCCCCGTCTATTATGAAACTATCAGCATTAACATTCTTAACTGCTTCTATAATATCAGGGAATTGATGAGTGACATCTTCTAATCTCCTTGTAAAGATTCTAATCTTGTTGTTTTTCTTGTGGATGTGAACTCTGAAACCATCATACTTAAACTCTAATTGTGCTGGTTTGCCAACAGTTTCAAAACCCTCTTTTATTGTCTTAACCTTTATTGCCAACATAACCTTAACAGGTCTTCCTGGTTCTAAGGAAATATTCTCCAAGGCTAAAATACCCTTGGATGCTTCTTTAACAACCAAACTAAAATCAGTCAGTAAATCATACGCTTCTTGAACCTTTTCAATAATAAAATTATAAACTTCCCTCGCTGTTCTCTCATCATTCGCTAGTATAAAATCATAATCCTTTATTTCTTTGTTCTTAATATCCTCTAAGGAGTTAATCCTCAAAGTGTTTTCCTCATTAAAGTTTTGAATCTCTGTTTTAAAACTCAAACTCAACTCTTTACCACACTCTGGACACTTGGTTGATTTTGGAATCCAAGAACCACAATGAGGACACTTGAAGAATATACCAACAACCTTTGGGAAGAAAGCCCAAGCAATCGCATCCCTCAAGGTTCCTTCTCCAATACCAACCCTTAACTCTGAGAGTATTGTCCTAATAATATACTTTGCCTCTTTTGCTTTAGCACTTGTTAATAACTCTGCTATAGTCCTTAATTTTAAATCAACACTCTTTTCACCCTCTAAAGAAGCGAGTTTTTGAAGATTATTAAAGACCTTCTTCAAGGTTAAAGGCTTAGTGAATAATGTTGCTTGTTTCTTCTTCCTTATTAAGTCCTCAGCAACAACACCTAAATCTCCTAAATCACGCCATTTATCCTCAATAACACTTGTTGAATAACCAGTTGCTATTGCTATTGCTTTAATAACGAGTTTAGCAGCAACACCAATCTCCCTATAATCCCAAGCAGGGAAAACCCTTCCTTGAACTAACAAGGTAGCACTCTCAAGCTCTTCCTCAGGAACCAACTTTAAGAATTTATAAAGCAAATATGTCTTTTCCAAACGTTTAGTAGTAGATTCCAACCTCTCATAATAATCCACAAGTATTGAATAATCCATAATGAAAAAGAAATAAAAGACGATTTAAAAGATTTTGGTTTGATAGGATACAAAAAGAGTAAGAAAAAGAGTAAAAGCTCAAGACGATCAGCAAAAAGAAAGTTTTATAAAGAAAAGACGCAACAAATAACTGTGAACACCAGCAAAAAAGTAGGAATAAAAAAGAAAGTTTTATAAAGAAAAGTTTATATCTATAAAGAAAAATGGAAAGATATAAAAAAAATTTTATACTAACAAAGACTGAAAACCTCATTTTTAAACTGCTCTGTATGTATGCTGGGAGAGAATTATCAAAAAGAAGAATAGCAAAACTCCTTAAAGTGTCACCAACAATTACAGCCAATGCTATTAAGAAGTTTGAAAGATTAGACCTTGTCAAAGTAAATAGGATAAATAAGAACCTAAATTTTGTAAAATTAAACAGGGAGAATGAATTAGCAATTGATCTTAAAAGGGTGGAGAATCTCAAACTAATATATGAGTCAGGACTTAAGAATTATCTTTCAGACTTGTTCCCTGGGTCATTAATAATTCTATTTGGTAGTTATGCCTTTGGAGAAGACACTATCGACTCTGACATAGACATTGCCATCATTGGTTATAAAGGGAAAGAAGTGAATCTTAAAGAATTTGAAAAGTACTTAAAAAGGGAGATAAGATTGAATTTTTACGAAAATATCGGTAAAATCAACAGGGAATTAAGGGCAAACCTTTTTAATGGGATTGTTCTTAAAGGAAGAATTGTCTTAAAATGAAAAGATTTTAATTGCCCTTAAATTCATAAAACTCATGGAGGAAATCATAATGAAAGCATAAAAGTATTATCTTGAAATCATTTGAAAAGGTAAAAAAATGTAAAAGAGGGTGATATTTTGCTAACTATAAAAGATAACTTGAAAGGATTAAGATTGAGTGAGCGCTTTAGAAAAACACTGAGGAATGCTTCAAACACTAACTTTAGCACTTATAGAACACCAGTAAGGGAGATAATCTCAAAAGCTAAGAAATATTCGAGGTTTGAGAATGTTGTTTTAATA
The DNA here is from genome assembly GCA_964573865.1 of uncultured Methanosarcinales archaeon. Classification (GTDB taxonomy): domain Archaea; phylum Nanobdellota; class Nanobdellia; order Woesearchaeales; family WAPY01; genus CAZNLC01. The sequence continues at coordinate 2,964 of CAZNLC010000044.1, forward strand.
GGTTATGGTGGTTCTATAAACAATTTTAAAGCTATGTACTATGCTTTGGGTTCTGAAAAGAATGTTTTTATGGTCAACACCTTAGAACCTGAATATTTAGATAACATCATAAAAAAGTGTAAATCTGGTAAAACAGTAGTTATTGTTGTTAGTAAATCAGGGAACACAATCTCTGTTCTGGAAAATTTAATATTATTCGTGAATAAGGGCTATAAGAATATTGTTTGCATAACTCAAGGAGGAGCCTTGAAAGAAATAGCTTTAAGAGAAGGTTTTGAGATTGTCGAACACCCAAATATTGGGGGAAGATTCTCAGCATTGACACCATCTGCATTATTCCCTGCAAAGGTTTGCGGTATTAACATAGAAAGAATAGTAAGGGGAGCTAGGAGAATATATAAGAATCCAAAACATATGGTTGATGTTGCAATAAAATTGTATGAACTTGAAAGGAAGGGTTACACAGAGATATTTTTATCAGCTTATTCAGAAAAACTCATAGGAATATTATGGTTAATAACACAACTCATTCATGAAACAACCGGGAAGAATAAGAAAGGTCAAAGCGTTATCTTCGCTATTGGACCTGAATCACAGCATGAAACAAACCAGAGATTTTTTGGAGGCAGAAGAAACATGGTTGGATTCTTCATAAAAATCAAAGAACACAAAAACATGAGGATAAAAGTTCCAAAAAACATGAGAGATATCAAAGTGAAAAATGAAAGCATTATGATACTAGACAACCTAAACCTAGCTGATTCAATACACTATGAACTTGAAGGAGTTTTAGAACATGCAAAAAAGAACAAAATCCCGCACTTCATTCTTGAATTGAAAAAGCTAAACGAGGAAAGTGTCGGTGAACTCATTGCATTCTGGCAGTATCTGGCTTATTACTCAGCATTGTTAAGAAAACAAAACCCATTTGACCAACCAGAAGTTGAGTACAGCAAGAAAAAAACAATAGAGTTGATTCGAAGGGATAAGGAAGATTATAGAAACTAAAACAATCCACGGTTACAAAAGTAGTATAAGTGAAAATAAAAAGTAATAAATACTTATTCTGCCTTATTAGTATCATGGGGGTTGATGAGATAGTTAGAGAGATAAGTGTGAGTTATTTTTTGAAAAGTGTTTGTAATGCTGAGAGTATTATAGAAAAACTAGTTAGCCTTGGTTATAAAGAGAATATTGCTGCGTTAGTAGATGATTTTGGTTATGTTTCCTTTATCAATGGTAACTCAGTGATTGAACTCAAACTTGATGATGGTATAAAGATTAATTATGAGAGAAAAGTTAACAAGATTGATAAGGAAACGATTAAAAGCGTTGCTGATGAAGCTTTGAAGATTCTTCTTGAATTGCCTTTGAAAAAAGAAAGTATTAAGGATCAATTAGAAGTTCAAATTTATGATGAAAAAACTTGGTTAGAAGATAATGTTAAGGAATCTTATGAACCAATAATAAGAGATTTCTGTAATAATGGCCTCTTAGAAGTGTTAGGAAGGATAAGAGGAAAAGATTTGAATTCTGAAGAATTAAAACTTTATTACAGAATAAACCTTAAGTTTGAGAGGCATACTGCTATTCTAACAGTTAATCCTGTTAAGGAATTAGATGGGAAGATAATATTTTTTGGGTGAGGTATTCTTAAATATTCTTAATTAGATGTTTATTCTGTAAAGCATAGTGGTCATCTCTTCCTAATCCCATTTTATTCCTTCAATATAACCTATATATTAGTGTTGACTCCTCAAACAGACCTGTCTATGCTCTTCATGTCTTTTGCTTTAGAAATAATATCATTAACTTTTTTAAATGCCTCTTTATTTGTATTCCATTTAAGCAATTTTAAAGCTTCTTCAAACAAGACCCATCTATACTCTTCATGCTCTTCACTTAATATAAGGTTATATTGTTCAGGAACTTCAATGGCATAAACATATTCTGTTAGCCAAAGATTATCCTTTTTGAATTGGAAAGAAAAACCTGTATCGATTATGTTTTTTATATTATTAATACTTGTTTCTTCCCTTAATTCTCTTAGTAAACTTTCTTTTAATGTTTCTCCTTCCTCAAGACCACCAGTTATTGCTTGCCAAAAACCGCCTTTTTTCTTAGAACGTTTTAGGAGTAGGTACTTTATTCCCTCATCAGTCTTACAAAAGATTATTCCCTCAACTTGGATAGGTAATCTCACAAAACTATCTGTCATAGGTTTATTTAAATATTTTTTCCTTTTATTTAGTTTAAGTAGGGCATCATGAGGACTACCTAATCTGTATTTCGAAAATATTCCAAAAAAATAAGACTAAGGTTATTTATGATTAACATGTTTTGATTAAATACTGATTAAAGAATAATGGAAAAAATGAAACATAAAATCATTAGAATCAAGAACGTGGGTAATATTTATAGTTATCTCATAAAAAAGGGTAAGAATATTCATAGAGTTTTCTGTGAATTATTAATAGATTTAGGTATAGACAAGGATGAGGTTTTAAGAGAGGTCGATATTATCTTTGATGATTTAGATAATGAATTCATTTATGTTGAAAA
>CAZNLC010000045.1:0-5346 GCA_964573865.1 uncultured Methanosarcinales archaeon
TAGATGAACAAAGGAATATTTCACAATTAGGAGGAACAATGCGTCTAGGAAGTTATCCAGCAGTGTTAAAGAAAGGAACAAAGACATATGAATTATATGGAAAACAACTTGTATATGAAAGACACCGTCATAGATACGAGGTAAATCCAGAATATCATAAAATTTTGCAAAAACATGGGTTAGTATTTTCAGGAATGAGTCCGGACAATAAATTAGTAGAATTTATAGAATTGCCAAACCACAAGTTTTTCATTGCTACACAGGCACATCCAGAGCTAAAATCACAACTAGAAAACCCTGCTCCATTATTCATTGGATTAGTAAGGGCAGCAATAAGAAATTAACAAAAAACGCCGGGGGTGGGATTTGAACCCACAATCCCAAGATGGGAATCAGCTCTCGAGGCTGACGCACTACCAGGTTATGCGACCGCGGCATTATTAATGTCATTAATTATCAATGTTATAAATGTTATATATTTATTTTGTGAATGATTCTTTCACCACGAGAACAAGAGCATGACAAAGGCGATAAATGTTATTAATATCACAATATAATTGAATGTTAATATTCCAATCAGCAATCCAATAACACCAAAAAATAAGGGTGTCCTTGAATGCCTTATTATGTATGAATCAAGTATGAGTAATATACCAAGGAAAAAATAAACAATACCTATTAAAAAACTTATCTTTGACGCTGTGAAACTCTTTGCTACTAAGAATAATAAGGAAAGAACTGAAAAACCTAACAAGACAAAGATCCCATAAAAGAGTGTTATAATACCAGCTATCAAAAACAAGAGTGAGGATATAGTAACAGAAGGTTCTCTAAAACTTCTTCTTATCCCTCTTACTCTTTTCTTGTTCATAAATGCCCTGGCCGGGATTTGAACCCGGGTCACAGCCTCGAGAGGGCCGTATGATTGGCCGGACTACACCACCAGGGCAAGTAATTCAAATGATAATTTCTGAAATCTGTTTTGTTTAAAAAGCTTACGCCGCGGCTGGGACTTTCACAACAATCTGTTGTTTTGAACCCAGACTCCCGAAAGGGAACCAGATCTCCAATCTGGCGCACTACCAGGTTATGCGACCGCGGCGTTGATGCCGCCGGCGGGCTTTGAACCCGCGACCTCTACGTTTCCTAGCAGAGCTTAATCATAGCTTTAAAGCTCATCGCTCATCCTTATGAGCGTAGCGCTCTGACCAGGCTGAGCTACAGCGGCGTGTTCTTGAGTATTGAAGAGATAAACAGTTTGTTTTAAAAAGTTTTTGTTAATTAGAAGATTATATAAACCAAGATTCAAGAGTTTCCATGCAGAAATATCACCACTTACAAAATTCTACTCTTAGATTTTACAATGAACTTTTATCTTCTTATCATCTGTTTCATAGTAGGATTCTTCACTACTTATATTTCTAAATTCTAATTTGTGGAAGTTCGCAGCGGGTTTTATTTCATCAATCACCTGTTTTAACTGCTCAACTAATTCATCGTTAGCATCTATTATCACTTCACTCAACTCTTTTTTCAAGGAGAGTTTATTGTCTGATTTGAATTTTCTTATTATAGAGAGTACCTTTAGTGCAAGTTCAATGTTTTCCTCTGTTTTTTCATCATCTAATTCCTCCTTGTATTCCGGCCACTTTGTTATGTGGATGCTCTTCTTGTTCTCCAAATTCTTGAAGTAAAGTTGGTATATTTCTTCTGTAATGTAGGGCATTATTGGAGCGATGAGTTTTAACAGTGTTAATAGAGAGTAGTACAGTGTGTCAAGTGCGGATTCAACTTCTTCTCTTGTGTATTTCTCCTTGTTGTAGATTCTATCCTTAACAAGCTCTAGATAATTGTCACAGAAATCATGCCAAAAGAATTTTTCAACATCTAACTTTAACCTAACATACTCATAGTTCTCAAGTGATTTTGTAACTTCTCTCACGATTCTGTTAAGCTTACTGAGCAACCACTTGTCTGTTTTTGTAATCACCTTTAATTTTGCATTAGTGTTTTTGTTGTAATTGTTTTCCAATAGTTTTGTTATTATAAATCTTGAAGCATTCCAGAGTTTGGTTTGAAATCTTCGAGCTGAAACGAATTGCTTTTCACTGAACCAAAGGTCTTCTCCAAGTTTTGAACTTGCAGCCCACCACCTCAAACAATCAGCATTGTATTTCTTGATCATATCACTCGGGTCTATAACATTTCCCTTGCTCTTTGACATCTTTTTACCATGCTCATCCAAAGCCCAACCGCTTATCATTATGTTCTTCCAAGGTATGGTTTTGTTGTGAAAGTAAGCTTTTACTATTGTGTTAAATGCCCAAAAACTTATTATATCATGGCCCTGTGGCCTTAAATCCATTGGAAACATCTTTTTGAAAAATTCTTCATCCTCTGCCCATTTTAGTGTAATCTGTGGTGTTAATGAGGATGTCGCCCAAGTGTCCAAAACATCCTTTTCTGGTATTATATTGGTGGAACCGCACTTCGGACACTTTTCAAGTTTTTTCCCTGTTGGGTCTACTGGTAGTTCTGACTCATCAGCAACTATAACATTTCCACAATCCTTACAATACCAGACAGGGAATGGAACTCCAAAGAATCTTTGTCTTGAAATACACCAATCCCATTGTAATCCCTTAATCCAATTTTCCAATCTTGATTTCATGTGTTCTGGGTACCAATTTATTTGAGACCCGAGTTTCAAGAATTCTTCTTTTAGGTCCAAGTACCTTATGAACCATTGTTTTGTTACCAAAAACTCAATCTCTGTCCCACAACGTTCGTGGACATTAACCATGTGCTTTATCTTCTTCTGTGACACAAGTAAACCCTGCTTTTTCAAATCCTCAATGATTCTAGCCCTTGCTTCTTTTATAGTTAGTCCACTGTACTTCCCTGCTTTCTCATTCATCTTACCATCTGTTCCAATAACTATCTTTAGAGGCAGATTATAGGCTTTCCACCACTCCATATCTGTTTGGTCTCCGAAAGTGCAACACATTACTATTCCAGTGCCCTTTTCAGGGTCTGCTCTCTCATCAGCAATGATTGGAACTTCAAAATTGAACAATGGCACCTTCGCTTTTTTACCAACCAAATCTTTGTATCTTTCGTCTTCAGGATGGACAAAAACAGCAACACAAGCAGGTAGTAACTCTGGCCTTGTTGTTGCGATAGTTATCTTCTCCCCATTCTCAAGCTCAAATAGTATATCGTTGAAATAACTCTCTACTTCCTTGTCTTCAAGTTCAACTTGGGCAATAGCTGTTTGGCATTCTGGACACCAAAGAGTTGGACTTTCCTTCCTGTAAACCCTACCCTTCTTGTAGAGTTCTAGGAATGATTTTTGACTTGTTTTCACAGACAACTTATCTATTGTTCTATATGTTATACTCCAATCCGGACTTATACCAATTGATTTGAATGAATTTTTGAGCTCTTCCTCAGCGTTCTGTGTTTCCTTCAGACAAAGTTTTACAAACTCTTCTCTTGGCATAGAAGTTGCCTTCTTACCTGTTTTTTTCTCAACAAAACGTTCTGTTGCCAAACCATTATCGTCTAAACCAAAGGGATAAAAAACATTGAAACCCTGCATTCTCTTGAATCTCGCAATAAAATCAGCTTGACTGTATGAGAAAGCATGACCCATATGCATCTTTCCAGAAACTGTTGGTGGTGGTGTGTCTATTGAAAACACCTTCCCTTCATTTATGTTGTTAAAATCAAATTTGTAAATCCCTTCTTCTTCCCAGTATCTTCTCCACTTCTCCTCTGATGTTTTAGCATCGTAGTGTTTTGGAATTTCCATAATCATCACAAAAATAGTTAGTGCTGGTAATTATATAAAATTTTTGAATTTTCAATAATCCTAATTTTGAGTGTTGTACAATTTTTGAGCTTGTTGTTGAATAAGTTCAACCAAAGGGCTCACTCTGCTGATGTATTCTAAAATTTTTTCTTTATTCTCATCAAAGAGATTGAATAAAGCATGAGATTCTACTTTCTTAATGCTTAAACTGTTGCAGAAGTGTAGAGCTTTTGAGGCAAATTGTTTTCTTGAATCTTCATTAGTTCTCAAAGCATAATCAAGAAACATGGTTGCAGTTGCTGGGTCTCTAAGGATTTTCATCATGAAGTACGCTTTGTAAAAATCTTTCTTACTACCAACAAACAATCTTTTCTTTGAAGCTACTCTGTAAGATTCCTCCAAGATTTGAAGTTTTTGTTCTTGTGGGAGTCTATTCCTCTCATCCTCTAGGTAAGAGTATAAATCAAAGGATATAGGTCCTAACATGAGTTTAAAATCCAAAAAGGATGTAAATTCTGAGTAGATATCCTTTGTTTCCTTAACAAACTTGATTATGTTTGAGGTTACTGGGTCTCCATGTAAAACTATGTAGTATTTAGGATTATAGTATTTAAACAGTAATTCCAAGAAGTCTGATATAATCTCCTCTTGTAGAGTGAATTTCCTATCTTCACTCCTGTTACTCCACACGAGACTGTATTTTTCCTTAATCATCTCAAGCCTGTTGAAAAACTTCTCCTTAAGATATTCTTTTGGATTAAATTCATCTAATCGCCTGTATTTTTCATTGTAGAACCTCTGTGATAAAACACTTTCAAATTTTATCAGCTCTTCAATTATGTTTAAGTTCACTTTGTAGATTTCTTCACTATTTTTATTCTCCAAAAATTTATAAACAGGTTCACCAATCATCCTTTCTATTACAAACAAGGTTATCTTCCTTCCACTATTCAAGTTTAGTGTGTCCAAGAAGAGTGGTTTTGGAACAGTGTTGTAGGGTCCTGGGTAAAGTTCTTCCTCAAAAGCCTTGTATGCAAAGTTTAAATCAAGGAATTCCTTGACTAAACTCCCAATTCCCTCAGAACTCCTTGCTATTTTACCCTCAAAAACATCTGTAACAAAGAGTTCATCATTAAGCCTTATCAAATATGATTTTGGGGTTTTTGTATCAACTACAACTTGTTCTGAATTCATGGCTTGTTGAATAAATTCCTTCCAATCCTCAGACTCATCAGAAAGCTCAGCTTTCAATAATGACGCTGCAAGTTTTGAACCTGGTTGTTTTATTTCTGCAATAATTTTCTCTAACTTCTTAATGGTTTGTTTTTTACTAACCCTAATTTTTTCTGTAAGAAGTGGACTTAAAAGGTCTTCTAATGCATCTTGATAAAGAAATTTCAGATTGAGGTTTGGGAAGGATTCTTTCCCAATGATAATTTGTAAAGAGTGTTTCGGTGAGAGTAATACACCTAATAAAAGTTGGGGTGTCTTATGTCTTTTTGGGAAAATCCTACCTGAGAGTAAGCTTATCT
>CAZNLC010000046.1:0-5206 GCA_964573865.1 uncultured Methanosarcinales archaeon
AAAAAACAAAACAATGAAAACAAGAAAAAGGTCAAGAGGCTGCTACAATTGAGGTCTTACTTCATAAAACAAATTGTTCTTTACTGGGACAAGAATGCTCATGGAAAAAAGGGTTATGGAACTCATGAAGCTGAGATATTGGATGTTGAGTTTTATGGTGAGAATAACATAAGAAAAAGTGTATTTAGGACAAATGATGTTTTCATTGCAAGGATTCACTACAAAGCTTATAAGAAGATTGAAAAACCTATGTTTGGAATTGCTATTTATTCTGAATCAGGGGTTTTAATAACTGGACCGAACACCACATTCTCCAATAAGACAAAACCTTACATCAAAGGAGAAGGTTATGTTTATTTCAAGATTAAAAAACTCCCATTGTTGCAAGGTAAGTACTTATTCTCTGCTTCTATTTATGATTATACTGGAAGAACTCCAATAGACCATCACCATCAGGAATACAAGTTTTCTGTTATTAACGACTTCTCAAAGTTTAAGGAAAAGTATGGTTTTGTAACAATAGAACACGATTGGTATTACCAAGAGAAATCTTAGTAATTAAAGATTCAAGAAATTTGTTTCAACATTAATTTCTCTGTTTTATCAACAACTTCTTCCCAGTTATGTTTTAAAGCCCACTTTCTCGCTTCTTCACCAAGCTTCTCTCTTAATTTTTTATTATTGAGGATTTTAATGATTGCTCGTGCAAAATCATTTGTATTGTAACAATTAACAAGAAGCCCTGTTTTTTTATTGATGATAGAATCCCTCAATCCTGGCACATCATTACCAACAGATGGTGTTTTACAAGCTGCTGCTTCTAAAACTGCCATACAATAACCCTCTGTCCGTGAAGGGACTGCCAAAACCCAAGATTTTTGCAAGTATTTCAGCTTTTCCTCTCCACTGACAAAACCCTTGAATTCTATACCTTTTTTCCCTTTAGCCATATTCTCAAACTTCTTCTTATCCTTTCCATCACCAATAAGAATATACCTTACATTGGGCACTTTTTGCTTTACAATATTATAGGTTTTTATCAAGAGGTCTAAACCCTTCCTAAGCTCGTGTCTTCCTAAAAATAGGACAGTTGGTTGTCCAAACTTTTTTCTTGAAGGTCTGTATTTATCTGCATCAACACCATCTTTTATCTCAAAAATATTTCTTCTATTGAATTTCATTTTTAGAAGTTCTCTTGTTGTTGAAGGGCTGACTGAGATTATTTTTTCTTTCTTGTAGAAGAACCTTATGGACTGCTCAAGTAAGTAAGCAATGAGTGCAAGTGGGAATAACTGCGTTTTGAAGAAGATGTTTGCGTTTATATGGTGTATTATAATAAGTTTTTTTCTCTTCGGCATTGTTAACGGCGTGAACCAAGGTAGTGGACTTATGTCCTCATATACAATGTCTGGTCTTATTTTTTTGACAAAAAAAGGTGCGTATAAAAAACCAAGAATGTGTATAAAAATCACATTATAAGAGTTTTTGAATCCTATCCTGAAAATCCTCGCTCCAAAAGCTGATTCTTGTCTCTTAGCCCCTGGAAACATCGCTGAAAGAATAAAGATTTCATGACCTCTATTTTTCAAACGAATTATTGTTTCTCTCAACCTTGCCTCTGCTCCACCTGCTCTTGGGTGTTTTGGATCGTACTTGTTAAGAATGAATATTCTCATCAAATCACCTTAAAAAAGGTAAATTATGGTATTCTCCTTAAGTGTTTTATTAAATAATTTTCTGAGTCTCCACTCTTATCCTCTTCCTTTTTACCACTCTCTTTCTCTTCTGTTTCTTGCACATCCTTATGCTCTACTTGGTCTTTGGAAGATTTAGTGATAAGTGGTTTCTTCCCATCAATAACTATTGGTTTCTGTTTTTCCTTCTCAAAGATAGGCATGTTATCCAGTACAGATTTTATCATTAATTCGACAGTTGACATTTTTTCCTCATTTAGTTGTTTCGGAGTCCATGCAAAGTTTAATCCGTCACCTTCTGTTCTCGGAATAACATTTATCATAAAATGAGCGTATTTCTGGTTTGCACTCACTCCATTATTTACTAAGATGTTTGTTCCCTTTATGTCAAGAGATTGAAACAAAGCTGCACTGACCTTATTTGCTAATTGGAATAGTTTTGCAACTAAGTAATTTGGTAATTCTTCTAATATCGTAAAGTGTTGTTTTGGAATTATTAGAGTGTGTCCTACTGAAGAAGGGTTTGGACTAAGCACTGCAACCATGTTTTGATCTTCATAAATTTTCTTAGCCTCCTTTGATTTTATGAAATTACAAACAGGGCATTGCATTGTATCACTCAAAATTCAGTTTTTATTTTTTCCAAGCAGTAATTCAGTAAGTTTGTCGAGATCCATTCTTTTTCGCTTTTGAAATTCTGATTTATTGTTTGATGGTTTGCTTCTACTCTCATTGCTTTTTTCTTCGTTTTTTTTATTTGCAGGCTGCTTTTTATCCTCACCTTTATTCTCATCCCCAAAATCTTCATCCTTTGGTTTTCTCGAGCTAATTACCTCTGGCTCTTCCTTCAAAACAATTGTTTTATCCTCTGGTGTAACCATACTCTTAAGTATTTGAGAAACAACGCTCCTCAGCTTTTCAAGCTCCTCCTCTTTCACTCTTGATTCTGGAAGTTCAAATACCTTTATAGAATCACCTTCTGTTCTTGGGATTATGTGTATCATAAAGTGTGGTGCTCTCTGACCAGCAGCTGCTCCATTAGCTATGAAGATGTTGGTTCCTGTTGCTTTCAGTGCTTTCAAAAGAGCTTTTGATATTGCTTTTGCAACAATAAAGAGGTGTGCTATTAAATCTTCGGGTATTTGGGGTAGTATTGTATAATGCTCTTTAGGCAGTAGTAATGTGTGCCCAGGATTAGCAGGGTTTATATCAAGTATCGCTACAACCTTATCATCTTCGTAGATTTTTCTTGAATTAACAACCCCCTTAACTATTTGACAAAATATGCAGTTTTTCTTTTGGAGTTCTAAGATTTCTTCAGGACTGAGTTTTTTAAGGTCCTCCTCTGTCAATGCCATAATAATGTAAAATGGGGTAAGATTAATAAATGTTTTCAATTTTCACAAATTCATGATTGGCAAGAGCAAAACTCGTTCACACAAAAAACCTGGATTAGTGGAGTTATCTGTAGTCATACCTTGCAGGAATGAAGAATTAGCTATAGAGGAGTGTATAAGAAGGGTTAAAGAGGTTTTTAAGAAGAATCATATCAATGGAGAAATAATTATAGTTGATAATGCTTCAAGTGATAACTCAAGATCAATAGCTGAATCAGAGGGTGCTATTGTTGTTGAAGAAAAAAGAATTGGTTATGGTTACGCTTTAAAGAAGGGTTTTTCTATAGCTAAAGGTAGTTATGTAATAATAGGTGATGCTGACTGCAGCTATGACTTCCTTGAAATTCCAAGGCTGTTCAGCGAATTAAAGAAGGGTTATGAGATGGTGATAGGAAACAGATTTAAAGGGAATATTAAACCAGGGGCTATGCCTTTCCTTCACAGATATGTTGGAAATCCTATGATAAGCTTCTTGATTAGAAGGTTGTTCAGAGTTAATGTCTATGACACCCAATCAGGTTTTAGAGGGTTCAGCAAGGATGCTTTAAAAAAGCTTAATCTTAGGCAGAATGATATGAGTATTGCTTCTGAGATGATAATTAAAGCAGCAAAGTTAAAACTGAAGATAAAGGAAGTGCCTATAAATTACTATAAGAGGGTTGGTGAATCGAAGTTGAAAACTTTGAAGCATGGTTGGGCCCATATCAAGTTTATAATAAAAAGCTACATAAAGGATAATTAAATGATTAAGAAGTAGCTAAATAATTAAATTAATCAAATTCTAGTTAAACTTTCATAAACAAAAATGTGAAGATAAATACTTTACTGTTTTTTACGGTTCACTCAAAAAACTGAATTTCAAGAACAATTTCTTACACAACAATATTTAAAACATAATATTTAAAATAATTTGAAGTAAGTTTTGGGATGACAAAATTGTAAAGATATAAGCTATTAGGAAACTTGGGACAAAGGGGATTCCTTCCTTGATAAGAACCTTCTTAACCTTTCCCTTGTTGTAAAGCTTAATTAAAGTTTTTATTTGTTTTTCACTGACTCCAAAATCAGAAGGGCCGACTATCTTCTTGCCATTAACAACAATATCCTTAACAATCCAATCGCCCTCGGTTAGTTCAATAGGCCTAATATACTTGTACATTGCTGATTTCTCAATGCTCTTGACAAAGGCGTTCAGGAGGATACTTACTATTATGAAAAAAACAAGAGAAGATAACAACAGAATAATGAAAAAGCTTGCTCTGTAATAAAGGTAGGATACTATGTTGAAAAATAGGATGATTACAAGAATTATTGATAAGAACTTCATTGTTTTTGCTGTGTTATGCATTGACTTTCTGAACTCTCTGCTAAATTTTCGTTTGTGTTTGTACAACAAGAATACTGCAAATACTAAACCATAAATTGCTCCTACAAAAAGGAGATTAATAAGAAAGTTTATGATAAAATTGTTTTGAGATATTAATGTTGAAAAGAAGAATTGTCTGTTAGAAAAAAGATATGTAGGTAAAGGAAGATAAATGCCTAAGATTGTTCCTAAACCAATAAGGAGTTTTGTATCACCACCTCCCCACTGACCTGTATAGAACAACAATATGCTCAGAGTTGAAAATACAAGAAAAGCAATTATCATAGTTATTATTGGTGTGAGGTTGTTGTAATAAAGGGAGTAGAATGCATTGATAAAAAAAGCAGTGATGATTAAACCATAATTCAGAATATCAGGCACTTCCCTCGATTTAATGTCGTAAAAGGACGCAAAACTTAGCACTAAGATATTTATAGCGTGAACAAAGTTTGTTATCATAAGAAAATTGAAGAGTGGTCATTATAAAAAACTTACTAAAAAGCTTACGCCGCGGCCCGGATTTGAACCGGGAAATCCCTTGCGGGAAACCAGCTTTCCAACAAAACTTTATGAGTAAAAAGGATTGACTCGAGGCTGGCGCACTACCAGGTTATGCGACCGCGGCATTAAGAATAAGTGAGTATTCAGCATTAATAAGCTTTACTAGTTTCAACCCTTTACTCACTCCGTTCGCAAAGCGTTGACGGAAAGTAAACACTAAGTGCTATACTCACTACGCTACGCTTCGT
>CAZNLC010000047.1:0-5104 GCA_964573865.1 uncultured Methanosarcinales archaeon
AATGAAGAAGTTGTTAAAACTATGAAAGCAAACTTGGAAAAAGTTAAACTTTTACTAAAAACTGTAATCCCACAGATTGATTATGAGGGTAATTGCGATTGTAAAGATGTTTTGAAAAACGCATTCATTTAAGGTGGAAAAATGAATGTTGAAGAACTCAAAACATTCATTAGAGAAATACCTGACTTTCCAAAGAAGGGAATAGTCTTCAAGGACATAACACCGTTACTTTCTAACAAAACAGCATTTCATTATGCGATTGAAGAACTCGCAAAACCTTTTGTAAACAAAGGGATTGATTTTGTTGTTAGTGCAGAAGCAAGGGGTTTTATACTTGGAGCAGCTTTAGCTTACAAACTAAATTGTGGTTTTATCCCACTAAGGAAGCCAGGAAAGTTACCATACAAGACGATAAAACAAAGTTTTAAAACAGAGTACAGTGTAGATGCTTTTGAAATTCACAACGATGCTATGCCAAAAAACTCAAGGGTTTTAATTGTTGATGATGTTCTAGCAACAGGAGGCACAGCGAGTGCAGCAGTTAGTCTTGTGAAAAAATTAGATGCACAAGTAGTTGGAATTGTTTTTCTAATAGAACTCAGCTTCTTGAACGGTAGGAAAAGATTAAGTTCTGAAAGTGTTTTCTCACTGATAAAATATTAAAACAGGGTTTTCTCACAAGGAAAACTTTTTAAAACAGAACAAATAACTAATGCTTTATGATTATTGGAATAATATCAGACACTCATGATAATGTAACACTGCTCAGAAAAGCAGTTGAGGAGTTCAAGAAAAGAGACATTCAAGTTTTAATACACGCGGGAGATGTTTGCGCACCTATAACACTGAATGAACTAAAAGATTTCAAGGTTTACTTAGCACTTGGTAATACTGATGGTGACATAATCAACTTGAAAGAAAAGATTAAAGCTCTCAACGGCGAATTCTTAGGATTAGGCGGTTCATTCACACTCGACAACAAAAGGTTTGCAGTATTCCACGGTCACTACACCTTCATACTTAACTCTTTGATAAAATCACAAGAGTTTGATTATGTAATCCATGGTCACACTCACAAAACCAGAAATGAAAAGATTGGAAGAACAAGGGTTATAAACCCAGGGACATTATACAACACTCATAGTAATAGTATTGCGGTTTTAAACACCCAAGAAGATTCAGTTGAGTTTATTAATTTATAGTTTATTCATTTATAGCATATTAACTAAGATAAGGGAGGGGGTTTTATGATAAAGTTGTTGATCTTTGACTTGTGGGGAACAATAATTGCAAATGGAGTTTACTCACCGACAAGACAAGTTAGAAGGATACTCAACTTAAACATGCCGTTTAGAGATTATATAGTAAGGTTTGAAAAAACACTGATGCTCAAGGAGTATTCTGATCTGTATGAAGCGTTTAAAGCAGTGTGTAATGAGTTTAATGTTAAAGAAGAAGCACACCTTCTGAACAGGTTGGTTGGATTGTGGAATAAGAATTGGCTCTTAGCAAAACCATTTGATGGGGCATTAGACATTTTAAACGAGTTAAAGAAAAACTACAAAATGGCTTTGGTCTCTAATACAGATAACTCAGCAGAGAGAATTGTTGAAAAATACAATCTAAACAATTATTTTGATAAAATATACTTTTCATTCAAAACAGGATACCTTAAAATAAACCCAGAACTCTTTGAAAAAATCATGAAAGACTTTAGAGTAAAACCCGAGGAAGTTGTTATGATAGGTGACAGCATTGAATCAGACATGAAAACACCCTCATCATTGGGGATAAAAACAATACTCGTAGATTTGAAGCAGAGAAGGGTTTACCCTGTTAAAATAAAGAACATACGGGAATTACCAGAAATTATAAAAAGCATTCAAAAATAAAGCGTTGAATCAATTATGAGATTTCTTCCTTATAAATTCATACGCTGACTCAGCAGCAATAGCACCCTCAGCAGCAGCAGTGATTATCTGCTGAAGTTTGTTAGAGTTGGTTGTTATGTCTCCAGCTGCAAAAACACCCTCCACATTAGTGGACTGATCAGCGTTCACTATAATATAACCTTTCTCATCTGTTTTAACACCAAGCTCACTTGCCAAGCTGCTTGATGGAATCCCACCAATCTCAATGAATAAACCGTCCATACTAAGCTCATTACCATTATCCAAGACAACTTTCTCAAGTTTTTTAGAACCTAATAACTTAACAACATTAGCATTGTAAACAATCTCTATCTTCTCGTTCTTCTCAACAGCTTCAGTAGTCATAGGCTCAGCCCTCAGCTTATCCCTCCTGTAGATAATATAAACTTTAGAAGCATAATTTGCCAATAATAGAGCAGCCTTGGCAGCAGCATCAGAACCTCCAACAACACCTACAATTTTTCCTTTGAAGAAAGGAGCATCGCAAGTTGCACAATAACTCACACCCTTACCCAAAAATTCATCCTCACCCGGGATGTTAAGTTTCCTACGCTTAGTACCTAAGGCTAGTATAACAGCTTTTGCTTTGTAAACATTATTATCAGAATCCCTTACTAAGAAAATGGAGTTCTCCTTTTTAATCTCTACTACAGAAGCTTGCTTTGTCACAACACCAAAAGCCTCAGCATGAGCTTTAAACTTCTCAGCAAGTTCAGAACCATTTATTTTTATAAAACCAGGGTAGTTCTCTATTTCAGAAGCTTCAGCAACATAACCACCAAAGGACTCTGCAACAATTAAAGTTTTAAGCTTGTAACGAGCAGCATAAATACCAGCTGTAAAACCTGCAGGACCACCACCTACAATAACCAAATCATACTCTTTACTCTCAACCTTTTCACCAGCCTTTTCAGACAAACCAGTAATGTTAAACTCCATTTTAAACAACTCGTTTCATTAAGTAGTATTTAAATTTAATTGTTAAACTCCAAAGTAAGGATTAATTTTCACAACTAAGGATTTTACTTAGAAAAATTTAAATGGAAGCAACTTAACCACAAGTATGAGAATTAGCATTGTACGCGGCTGTGGTCTAGTGGTATGACACGACCCTCCCAAGGTCGTTACCCGGGTTCAAATCCCGGCAGCCGCACTCTAACACCCAAAGATTCACTGCTCACAAGGACTTTAAATCATGGAATTTTTCTACACTTTCTATAAAAAACCTTAAATACAAGATTGTATTTTTCAGGGGTATGGGGGATGCAGAGCTTAAAATCACTTATGAAACCTTATTTGAAATACTCAGGAGAGAAAAGGATAAGAAGGAGCTTCAAAAGTTAGATAGTGATTTCTTTAACAATGTGCAAACTTATTTTAAAGAAAAAAAGCAAGGTCTTCTAAAACTTAACAACCTCTCAGAAGAAGAATTCGACGCATTAAAATCTCAGATAACAAATGCCCAAAGCATATTCAAAAGAATCTTTGACACCAGAGAAAGGAAAATCATAGATAAAGCAATCATAAAAGCAATGACAAAATCAGATATTGTGGACACGAACAACATGCTTGAGGAAGAAAAGGAGTTCTTCAACAAACTAGTAGAGCTACTATCAAAAAATAGGGAGAAAACTTTTAACTTTGTTTTTAACAATAAAAAAGAAACGCAAGAAGAATCACAAGAAACAAGAGCAGATGAACAAAAAACATCTACAAAACAACAAACTGAAAAACAAAGTGAAGAGAAAACAGTGATAGCCCGCTTTATAGCTCCTGTCCCAAAATTTGTTGGTTTGGATGGTAAAATTTATGGACCTTTCTCAGAAGAGGAAATAGCAACATTGCCATTGGAGATAGCGAACATACTATTGGACAAGGAAAAAATAGAAATCATAAATCCAGAGGATGAAGATAAGAATAACGAAAAATCCTAGACAAACTCAACCTTCTTAGCCCTAACACCCTTGCTCTGAGTGTGACTCCTCTTGCAGACAGTACACTGATACCTCAAATCAGTCTTTTTAGAGTGTTTTTTACCAGTCATCTTCCACTTACTAACAGCTGGTTTTGAATACCTTCCCAAACTGCCTAAACCACGAGCTTGACCACGCTTCTTAGCCCTAACCTTGGAACCATAGCTAAGAGACCTTGGTTTACCCTTCTTTGTCTGCAGCACTTTATGAATAGTGTGCTTTTTACAATAAGGACAATACCTCCTCACAGTCTTTGGAATCTTCATACTTAACAAATGAGGGAAAAGAATGTATTTAAAAAGTTTTCTAAAAAAAGTGTTTTTTGTGTCCCTTTATTACTTCTAAAACCATCAATGGTTTGGTTATTGGGAGGGAATGCGTGCCTTCAATAATTTCTATCTCACAATAACCTTTAGTTAATGAGGAGATATACTCTCCAGTATCTGGTTTAACCATTATATCTTTATTTCCGTATATTAATAAAATAGGAACTTTTATTTTCTTAATTTGCTCAGTTACATCCCACTTGTTTATTTCAATCCCACTGATGATATGAGTTTTGATTTCCCTAAACTTGGTATTTACTATTGAAAACCAGACATTAAGGTCTGTTTTTCCTTCTAGTCCATATTGATCAGGGTAGTCATTCTTTTTTCTTGTGGTTAAATTATATAGTTTCATTCCAAAACTGCCTACATATTCAGCATACCTTAATATTGTATTAAATAAATTGAATAATAATCTATTATGGGCAGTTTTTGAAAAGTTGTAAGAAGCACAAATTCCAGTTATAGAATAAGCGTTTGGTGACTTGGAAACATAGTCAACGATTGGCATAAAACCAAAACTATGTCCTAAGTAAGAAGGCTTCTCTAATCCTTCTTCTTCAATTATTTTTCTTAAATCATCTGAATACTTATCCAGAGTAAAATATTCAGGTTCGGGTGGAGCTTCTGAAAATCCTGATCCCCTTGGATCAAGGACAAGTGTTGGAAAACCAATCTCATTTAATCTTTGTTCGAGATTTTGGAGTGAACTGTGATTCATGGATGAAGCAGGATGGAGAACAACAAATCTCTTAGATAATTCTTTATTCCAAGTAACCCAGTAATAAATTTCTAAATTATCTTTACTTATTATTTTCTTCGCTAAGTGTTTATCTTTCATATAAAAATAGTAATAAAGGAATATTATTTAAAA